>JANXVK010000215.1 GCA_025351675.1 Rhizobacter sp. | reverse complement strand
TGTCGAGCTTGGCGCGCAGCACGGCCGCGCCGTCGGGCAGCGCGCCGGCGCGCATCGCGTGAAAGCGCGCCAGGTTCTCGGCCGGGGTGCGGCTGCGGAACGGGCTGTCGGTGCCTTTGTTCCCGAAGTCGCCGCGGTTCGCGCGCATCTCTTCGGCGCTCTGTTCGTCGACGTAGGCCAGGCCGGCGTTGATCAGCGCCTCGGCGGCGCGGAACATGAAGTCGAAGTAATTGCTGGCGTAGTACAGGTGCGACGTGCGTGTGCCGTTCAGCTCGGTGTGCCAATCGAAGCCCAGCCACGTGACCGCGTCGAGGATGCTGTCGACGTACTCCTGCTCCTCTTTCTCCGGGTTGGTGTCGTCGAAGCGCAGATGGCAGACGCCGTCGTACTCGGCCGCGAGGCCGAAGTTCAGCACGATGCTTTTGGCGTGGCCGATGTGCAGGTAGCCGTTCGGCTCGGGCGGGAAGCGGGTGCGGATCTTCGCCGGATCGGGCGGGCCGGCCGCATGGTGCGCCGCATCGCCCGGCGTGCCGGCGAAGCGCCGCTGCGCGTAGGTGCCACCGGCCAAGTCGCGGTCGACGATCTGGCGCAAGAAGTTGCTGCTGGGCTTGGGGTCGGCGGGTGCGGTCATGGGGGGCTGGTCGTGCAGCGGCAGGGCGATGGGCGTGGAGCGCGATTCTGCCAGCAACGTCTCTTTACCTCTGTTCATCCGAAAGCCGTCAGCCCGGGGAACCCGGCCGCGCGTTGAGAGTCTTGTCGAGGTCGCCCATTTGGGCCCCGAGGAAGGACAGTCAGATGATCAGGTCTTTGGTTCTCGCCGCCGTCACCACCATTGGTGCGCTAGTCGCCACCAGCGCAAACGCCGGTGTTTCATGGTCGGTCAATGTCAACACCCCAATCGTCGGCACCGTGATCTCCGGCGGGCCGGGCTACTACGGCGGGGGCTACGGAGACGGCTACGGAGACGGCTACGGCCGCGTCTACGCCCCGGCCCCGGTCTACCGCGTGCGCCCGCCGGTCGCGTACTATCCGCCGGCGGTCGTGTACGGTCCGGCGCTGGTCGTGTACCCGCGCTATTACCCGGGCGATCGCGCCGGCTGGCGTCACGGCGACCGCTACCGTTACCGCCACGACCAGGACTACGACCGCCGCTGGGGCGGCCACGATCGCCGCTGATCTTGCAGGCGGACGACGACGCGACGCGGGCGCAGCACCCCACGCGGTCGAGCCGGCGCTTCCGATGGCGGGCCCAGCCGAAAAGTAAAAGAATGGCTCGCAAGCCGCCCACGGCGATACTCGTGCGGCAATGATCCGACCCGAAGGAGTTATCCCATGTCCATGCACCGAATTTCGACCCTTGCCACCGCGTCAGCCTTGGCCTTTCTGACGGCCGGCTGTGTCGTCGCGCCGCCGCGTGAGCGCGTGACCTATGCGCAGCCGCCGATGCAGCGCCAGGCGCCGGTCTACGCCGAGTACGGTCGTGTCGAGAACATCGGCTACGTCCAGGTGTCGCAGCGCCCGAGCGGCGCCGGTGCGTTGCTGGGCGCGGTAATCGGCGGTGTGGTCGGCAACCGTTTCGGCGCGGGCGGGGGCCGCGCGCTCGCGACCGGCGTTGGCGCGGTCGGCGGTGCGCTCGTCGGCAACGCGATCGAGAACCAGAACCGCAGCCTGCGCGATGGCGAGATCTACCGCGTGCAGGTGCGCTTCGACAACGGCAATGTGCGCGACTTCGACTTCCAGCGCATCGACGACCTGCGCAGCGGGGATCGCGTCAAGTTCGAGGACGGGCAACTGCACCGGCTCTGATCGAGGAGTGACCGGTCAGCCTGCGCTGCGGCGCAGCTGCCGGACTCACGCTGCCGACGCCGCCCTGCATCGCCTTGAACAGGTGCGCGTAGAGCCGGCTCGCGACCAGATTGTCGGTGTGCCCGTGCAGCGTGATGTGCACCTTGCCCGACTCGTCGCGCAGCGCGGCCGCAACCGCATCCGCACGCACGACCGTGCCGCGGTGGATTTGCCAGAAGCGCTGGCCGTCGAGTTGCGGCAGCAGGTCGCGCAGCAATGTGCGGATCAGGTACCCGCGCTGCGCGGTGATCACGCGCACGTATTTGTCGGCGGCCTCGAAGTACAGCACGTCGGCGACCGGCACCATGTGGATCGCGGCGCCCACGCTGGCCTGGATCACGCTCAACCGTGGCGGGGCCGCGCTTGCCGCCGCCGCGAGGCCCGGCGCGGCGAGCAGCTCGCGCAGCTGGGTCAGCGTCGCATCGAGTGCGGCCGGCGCCGGCTCGCTGTGCGCCAGCAAGTCCGCCTGCAAGCGTTTGCAGGTCTGCGCGAGGCGATCGGTGTGCACCGGCTTCAGCACATAGTCGATCGCGGCGCGCTCGAAGGCCTGCAGCGCGTACTGGTCGTAGGCGGTGACGAACACGATCAGCGGCAACGGTGTGCCGTCAGGCCAGTCTTCGGTCAGCGCCTGCGCGGCCTCCAAGCCGCTCAGACCGGGCATGCGAATGTCGAGCAAGACCACGTCGGGTTTTAGCGCCAACCCGCGTTCGACCGCGGCGGCACCATGGCCGACGTTGGCGACGATCCGCAGTTCGGGCCACAGCCGCGCCAGCTCGGCCTGCAAGTTCGCGGCGAGCAAGGGTTCGTCTTCGGCGATCAGCGCCGTGGCATTCATGGCGTGGCAGGTTCGGTCGCGGTGTCGGAGACGGAGATCCACACGGTTGCGACGGACGCGGCTGGAAACGGCGCGAAACGTTGCTCGGCATCCGCAAGCCGCGTGCGGCAAAATCGGCCGAACACGATCATTCCATCCGAAGGCCTCCCACCGATGACAGACGCAGTCGAGACCGGCAGCACCAGCGCAGCGCAGGTGATCGCCGAAGCCCGCCACGGCCACGTGCCACAGGTCGAGCTCGCCGGTGCGCGCTTCAACAGCCTGAACGGTCAGGGCGTGATCGTCACCGGCGGCGCCAGTGGCATTGGCGCCGACATCGTGCGCGGCTTCGCGGCGCAAGGCTGCGCGGTCGGCTTTCTCGACCGCGACGAGGCCGCCGGCAAGGCGCTCGCGGCCAGCCTGCCGAACGCGCATTTCCAGTTGTGCGACGTGACCGACGTGCCCGCGCTGCAGGCCGCGATGGCGACGCTGATCGCGCGGCTCGGCGGCGTCGGCGTGCTCGTCAACAACGTCGCGAACGACGATCGGCATGCCTTCGAGGCCGTGACGCCCGAGTTCTTCGACGAGCGCATCGCCGTCAACCTGCGGCCGCACTTCTTCGCGACCCAGGCGGTGATCGGCCCGATGCGCGAGCGCGGTGGTGGCGCCATCGTCAACCTCGGCTCGGTCAGCTGGAAGAACAAGACGCTCGGCCTGTCGGTGTACGCCACCGCCAAGTCGGCGATGAGCGGCTTCACGCGCAGCTTGGCGCGCGAGCTCGGGCGCGACGGCATCCGCGTCAACTGCGTCGTGCCGGGCTGGGTGATGACGCAGCGCCAGGTCGACCTGTGGCTCGACGCCGCCGGCGAGGCCGAGATGGAACGCAGCCAGTGCCTTCGCGGTCGGATCGTCGGCACCGACATCGCACACATGGTGATGTTTCTCGCCGCCGACACCGCGCGCATGATCACGGCCCAGGAGTTCGTCGTCGATGCCGGCTGGAGCTGAACGCGTGGTCCACATTCGGGAGCAGTGCATGTCGGGTTGGAAGTTGAGTTGCACGCTGGTGGCCGCATTGACGGCTTGCGCAAGCGCACCGCAGGTGCCCATGCGGCCGATGCCGCCGCCGAGCCGCCCGGCGGCGGTGGCGCCCGCGCCGGTGGCCGTTGTGCAGCCACCGGCACAGGTGCCCGCGCTGGTGGTCGTGCCGGCGCCCGCGCCGCCGATCGAAAGCGCCGCGGTGGCGGCGCGCTTCCCCGATCCGCCGGTCGCGTACCGCACGCCGGCCTTCGAGCCCGGCCGCAGCGGGTTCACGACCAACGCCGAGTTGCGCAGCCTGCTGAAGGGCTTGGCGCGTGACGGCGACGGCAGCGCGGGCTCGACCACGATCCGGCTGCTGCAGGCCGGCAGCTCGCAGACCGGCGTGCCGCTTGAGGCGCTGCACTTCAGCCGCGCCCCGCTGCCGCCGCTCGCGACGACGGGTGCGGCCGCCCCCGTGCCGCGCCCGACCGTGCTGTTGATTGGCCAGCAGCACGGCGACGAGCCGGCTGGCGCCGAGGCGCTGATCGTGATCGCGCAGGAGCTCGCCAGCGGCAAGCTCGCCGCTCTGCTCGACCGCATCGATGTCGTGATCCTGCCGCGCGCGAACCCCGACGGTGCGGCCGCCGACAAGCGCGTCACCGCCGGCGGCATCGACGCGAACCGCGACCACCTGCTGCTGCGCACGCCCGAAGCGCAAGCGCAGGCGCAGCTGGTCCGCGAGTTCAATCCGGTCGTCGTCGTCGATGCGCACGAATTCACCGCGCTCGGCCGCTTCGTCGACAAGTTCGGCGCTGCGCAGCGCTTCGACGCGCTGATCCAGTACGCGATGACTGCGAACCTGCCGGCCTTCGTCACCAAGGCGTCGGAAGAATGGTTCCGCAAGCCGATGCTGCAGGCGTTGAACGCGCAAGGCCTGCGCCACGAGTGGTACTACACGACCTCGGCCGACCTCGCCGACAAGAAGGTCTCGATGGGCGGCGTGCAGCCCGACACCGGGCGCAACGTCAACGGCCTGCGCAACGCGGTGAGCTTTTTGATCGAGACGCGCGGCGTCGGCCTCGGCCGCGCGCACCTCGCGCGCCGCGTGCACACGCACGTCGCCGCGATCAGGAGCGTGCTGCAGAGCACCGCCGCGCGCGCCGACGACCTGCTGAAGCTGCGCCGCTTCGTCGATGCCGAGGTCGCATCGAAAGCGTGCCGGGGCGAGATGATCGTCGAGGCCGCTGCGACGCCGAGCGAATACAACCTGCAGATGCTCGACCCGCAGACCGGTGCCGACAAGACCGTCAACGTCATTTGGGACTCGGCGCTCGAACTCGCCGCCGTGAAGCGCCGCGCCCGCCCGTGCGGCTACTGGCTCGGCGCCGACCAGACCGATGCGGCGCTGCGCCTGCGGGGGCTGGGCGTGCAGGTGCAGCGGCTGGACGATGCCGGTGCGCTGCGTGGCGAAACCTGGGCCGAGACCGCGCGCGAACTCGCCGTGCGTAACGACGTGCGCGGCAGCATCGCCGACGCGGGCGGTGCCTTGCGCGTCAAGGTCGATCTGGTGCCGGCGCTGATCGACGTGCGCGCCGGCAGCTACTACATCGGCCTCGACCAGCCGCTCGCCAACCTGATCATCGCCGCGATGGAGCCCGACACGCAGAACGGCTTCGTCGCGAACCGCATCGTCACCGAGCTCAAGTCGCAGGCGCGGGTGTTGACGCGGCCCGAGATCAGGATGACGCCGATGCAATGAGCGCCGCGGTTGAAATCAGCGCAGCGTAAGAACTCCACCGACCCGCCGACCGACCCGCATGACCTCGCCCGCGCCGCACCGCATCTACCGCCACCGCCTGCCGGTGCGCGCGATGCACTGGATCAACGTGATCTGCCTGACGATCCTGCTGATGAGCGGGCTGCAGATCTTCAACGCGCACCCGGCGCTGTATTGGGGCAAGGACTCGACCTTCGACAAGGCCTGGGTCTCGATCGGTGCGCTCAACGTGGCGGGCGGCGGCGTCACCGGCATCACGACGATCGCCGGCCACCGCTTCTCGACCGACGGCGTGCTCGGCGCCTCGACCGTCGGTGGCGAGGGCGCCAAGGTGGTGCGTGCGTTCCCGTCGTGGGCGACGATTCCGAGCACGCAGTCGCTGGCCCTGGGCCGCAACTGGCACTTCTTCTTCGCCTGGCTGTTCGTGCTCAACGGCGTCGCCTACGTGGCGTACGCGATCGCGAGCGGCCACCTGTCGCGCGACCTGCTGCCCACGCGCGCCGAGCTGCGCAACATCGGCCGCTCGATCAGGAACCACCTGCTGTTCAGGCACGAGACAGGCGAGGCGGCGAAGCGCTACAACGTGCTGCAGAACCTGGCGTATCTCGCGGTGATCTTCGGATTGCTGCCGCTGATGATCATCGCCGGCTTGGCGATGTCGCCGCGGCTCGACGCGGTATTTACCGGCTGGGTCGACCTGCTCGGCGGGCGCCAGTCGGCGCGCACCTTGCACTTTTTGGCGGCCGCGGGGCTGCTGCTGTTCGTGCTGGTGCATGTGTTCGAGGTGCTGATCAGCGGGGCTTGGAACCAGAT
>JANXVK010000157.1 GCA_025351675.1 Rhizobacter sp. | reverse complement strand
AAGCTCTTGAAGGTGGATGGTCATGGTGCGAGTGTACGCAGCACCCTGCGGCGCACCGGATCAGAACGCCAGCGTGCTTGCCACGCCGACGAGCCAGGTGCGCCCGGGCGCCGGCTCGAAGAATCGCGAGTTGCCCTCGTTGACGATCACCGAGCCGGCGTACGAGCGACCGGTGAGGTTGTCCACGCGGCCGAACCCGCGCAGCTTCCAGGGGCCGAGCTGCGCCGTGTAGCCTATGTTCGCGGAGGCGGTGAGGTAGCCGGGTGCGGCATCGGAGTTGACGTCGTTCACGGGTATGCCGCTCGACCAGCGCGCCTCGACGCCGCCGTTCCAGCCCAGCGGCGGTGCCCAGCCGAGCGAAGCGTAGACCGAGCCGCGCGCCACGCCTGGGATGCGGTTGTCGGCCGCCACCGGCACCGGCGTCGAACACGGCGATCCGTAGCAGGCCGCGAAGCCTTCGCGGTAGCGCGCATCGACGGTGCCGACCGCGAGCTGCGCCAGCAGCGAAGGCGCCAGCGTCGCCGACCAGCCCAGCTCGAAACCCGTGCGCTGGGTCGAGCCGGCGTTCTGGAAGGTCGAGCGTCCGCTCACGTTCGAGCGCGTGACGATCTCGTTGCGCGTGCGGGTCGCGAACACGGCCGCCGACAGATCGCCCCACGCGCCGAGCCGCGCCTTGGCACCGAGCTCGATGTTCCGGCTGGTGGACGGCTCCAGTGCGAAGTTCAGACCGCCCGAACCGTCGGGGCGGTAGGCGAGCTCGTTCAGCGTCGGCGTCTCGAAGCCGCGCCCGGCGCTGGCGTAGAGGTGGAGGCTGTCGTCGACCGCGTACATCAGCCCCAGCACCGGCAGCGTCGCGCTGTAGCGGGCGCTGCCGCTGTCGTCGCCGTTGATGCCGACGATGTAGCGGTCGGCCGAGGCGATGCGCACGCTGCTGCGCCGCAAGCCGGCCGAGATCGTCCAGCGCGGCGCGAACTCCCACGATGTCTGCAGGTACGGGTCGACCGCCAGCGCGGTGTCGTTCTCGTCGCGCCGGAGTGCACCCTCGACGCCGGTCACGAGCGTCGCGCCGGTGCCGGTGAAGTTGCGGTAGCCGCGCCGGTGCTGGTCGAGCGAGTCGACCGACAGCCCGGCGACCAGCGTGAACGGTCGCTCGGCCAGGTTGCCGCGCGTGGTCCAGCGCAGGTCGGTGCCTTCGTAGTCGGTGCCCAGCGCGATCACGCCGCCGGGGCTCAGCGCGCTGGTCTGCGCGGCGACCGCGATCGACTGGAACTGCTCGGTGTTGCGGTGCCCTTTGTAGAGCATCACGCGCAGCGCGTTCGCGCTGTCGAGGCGGCGCTCCCAGACCAGTCCGAACTGCGTCTGATCCACGCTCTTGCGGGTGTCGAACGTGATCGCCACCGGGTCGACGCCGCGCGGGTTGGCCTCGTACTGCGCGCGGGTCAGCCCGAGCGGGTCTTGCGCGCGCGGCAGGGCCACGCTGTTGGCGATCAGGGTCACGGTGCTGCTGTCGTCGAGGCGCAGCGTCAGCTTGGCGTTGGCGATCTCGCGCCGGGCGGCGCTGTGGTCGCGGTAGCCGTCGGTCTCGAAGCGGCTGGCGCTGAGCACGTAGCCGATCGCGCCGGTGTTGCCGCTGAGCTTGGTGTTGGCGCGCAGCACGCCGTTGCTGCCGGCGGCGAGGCCGAAGTCGAGCGTCGGACGCTCGGCGCCGTCCTCGGTGAAGATCTGGATCACCCCGCCGGCCGAGTTGCCGTAGAGCGCCGAGCTTGGCCCGCGCAACACCTCGATGCGCTCGACCGAGCCGAGGTCGACGTTGGTGATCTGGCCCTGGCCATCGGGAAAGGTCGCCGGGATGCCGTCGACGTACACGCGCACACCGCGCAGGCCGAAACTGGCGCGCGCGCCGAAGCCGCGCACCGAGATCTGCACGTCCTGCGCGTAGTTCTGCCGGTCGCGCGCCTGCAGCCCGGGCACGGCGCCCAAGCTCTCGGAGATGTTGACCTGCGCGCGGTTGTTGCGCACCGCCTCGCCGTCGATCCGGTCGATCGAGGCCGGCACATCGAAGGGTGCGGCTTCGGTCCGCGTCGCGGTGACGACGACCGGGGTGAGCAGTGCCGAACCGGGTGGTGTCGGCGGCGTCTGCGCCAGCGCCGCGCCGGCTGCGAGCAGCACGCCGAGCGCGATCGGAGTGCGCGCCGCAGGGCAGCGCGCGTTGACGAATGGGTCGGACACGGGGAGCTCGCCTCGTTGAGTCAGGTCTTGCATTATCGCGCGTGCCGTGCCACCGGGACGCATGCGCTCCGGTGACACGGCGAAAGGGCAGCGCTCAGCGTGGCGCCGTGGCCTCGATGCGAATCGCTGCGTACCAGGCCGCCAGTTGCGCGATGTCATCGTCGGTGAGCGGCTTGGCCATCACCGACATGACCTCGTGCTTGCGCGCGCCGCTGCGGTAGGCGCGCAGTTGCGCGCTCACGTAGAGCGCGGGCTGGCCGGCCAGATTCGGCGCGTCGGGTTGCGTCGACACGCCCAGCGGCCCGTGGCACACCGCGCAGGCCTGCGCCTTGGTGCGGCCCGCGTCGATGTCGTTGGCGCGGGCCGCACCGCCTGCCACGGCCAGCGCGGCGAGCGCGAGCGCCGCCGCGCTGCGGTGGTACAGGCGCCGCACCTCAGGGCGCCGCGTACGTGACGCGGTAAATGGCGCCGGCGAAGTCGTCGCTGATCAGCAGCGAGCCGTCCTTCATCACCGCCACGTCGACCGGGCGACCGCGGTACACGCCGTTCTCGTCGCGGAAACCGTCGGCGAAAACCTCCGAGGCACCGGCCTTGTCGTTGTTGACGAGCGGCACGAAGTTGATCAGCGCGCCGGTCGGCACCGTGCTGTTCCACGAGCCGTGCGACGCGACGAACATGCCGCCGCGGTACTTCTCGGGGAACATCTTGCCGCTGTAAAAGGTCATGCCGAGCTGTGCCTGGTGCGGCGGGAACTCGACCTGCGGAAAGATCGCGCCCTTGGGCTCCGGCAGGTCCTTCAGATCGGGCGCCGCAGCGGTGCCCGACACCCGCATGTGGCCGTTCCAGTACGGGTAGCCGAAGTCCTGGCCCATCTTGGTGACGTGGTTCAGCTCGCCCGGAGGGCCGCCGTCGCCCATGCCGTCGGTCTGGTTGTCGGTGAACCAGAGCGTGCCGTCCTTCGGGTTGAAGTCTTGTCCGACCGAATTGCGCACGCCGACCGCGAACACCTCGCGCTTGGAACCGTCCATGTCCATGCGCACGATGCCGCCGATGCCACGCTCGCGGAAGGCCTTGATCTTCTCGGCCGGTGGCACGTTGAACGGCTGGCCGAGCGTGACGTACAGCTTGCCGTCGGCGCCGACGCGGCAGGTGCGCGCGCCGTGGTTGTAGCTCTCGTCCTCGACCGGCACGAGGCCGCCCTGCGCCACCACTTCGCCGACGGCCACGTCCGGGCCCTCGTAGAAGAATTCGGCGGCCGGGAACATGAGCACGCGGTTGTGCTCGGCGACGACGAGCAGGCCGTCCTTGGTCCAGCACACGCCGTTCGGGTTGGTGAACTTCAGGCTCGGCGCGAACGACTTGACCTCGGTGGCGACGTCGCCGCTGTTGCGGTTCGTGACCGCCCAGACCGTCGTCTTGCGGGTGCCGACGAACAGCATGTTGGTGCTCGGCGCGACGGCCATGTGGCGCGCATCGGGCACGATCGCGTACAGGTCGATGCTGAAACCCGGCGGCAGCTTGACGCGCTTCAGGTTGGCGCGGATCGCGTCGGCGTTCTTGCCGGTCTGCGGCACCAGCGGAATGTTGAGGTCGGTGGTCGCGACCTTCATCTGCTTGAGCTTGTCGAGGTTTGCCTGGGCTTGGGCGGCGGTCGCTGCGCAGGCCAGCATCGCGGCGAAGGCAAGGCGGCGCACGGCGGCAGTCCGGTTCTGGTTCATTGAAGGTTCTCCTGAGATGACTTGGTTTTGTGTCGGAACGCCGCGAATGGCGCGACAGGTGATTGCAACGCGTGTACCAGTCCGGGAACACCCCGAAGGCGCAGGGCGTTGCAGGGTCATTGCCTGTCCAGTTGTGCATCGATCGGCACGCCACCTGTCCAGTTTCTGTGCAGTTGCGACGCTCCGGCCGCGCTGTTACCGTCGGCGCTACCAGCCCGCGTCGGTCGGCAGGTGGAGCAAGCGATGGACCTGACCCCCGAGCGACAGTGGAACCATGCGCAGGTGCTGCGTGCGCGCGCCGGAGCGTTTCCGTCCGAGGGCGTACCGGGCGCGCACATCCTCGACAGCTGGTCGCGCAGCATGCGCTCCGGCCTGCATTTCTCAGACGTTCTGCCCCGGGCCGTGGTGCTCGACGCCGACCTGCAGCGGCGGCGCGAGAACGCCGCCTTCGTGCGCCGGCTCGCGCAGGCGGAGCTCGAAACGCTGGCGCAGCAGATCGCGGGCTCGAACTTCCTGCTCGCGTTCGCCGACCCCGACGGCGTCATCCTCGACCTCTTCTCTGACAACCGCTTCGCGATGAGCAGCGACGACGCCGGCATCGTCGCCGGCAGCTGCTGGACCGAATCGCTCTGCGGCACCAACGGGCTCGGCACCGCGCTCGCGAGCGGCCAGCCGGTGTCGGTGAGCGGACCTGAGCACTACCTGCTCCACCTCGGTCGCATTTCGTGCACCGCGGCGCCGGTGCGCGACGCGGCCGGCGAGGTGGTCGGCGTGCTCGACGCGTCGTCGTACTTCGAGTCGCGCCAGCACCACACGCAGGCGCTGGTGCGCATGGCCGCCACGCAGATGGAAAACGGCCTGCTGACGCACCAGATGCGGCAGCACCTGATCCTGGCGATCCACCCGCGGCCCGAGTTCCTCGGCACGCTCAGCGCCGGCCTGATGGCGTTCGACGACGCCGGGCACCTGCAGGCCGCGAACGAGCGCGCACGGCAGATGCTGCATGGCCTGCAGGTGCTGCCGGGCAGCTCGTTCGACACGCTGTTCGGCGAGCCGTTCGGGCCGGCGGTCGCGCGCCTGAACCGGGGCAACGAGGTCGGCCTGCGCGACCTGCTCGGCAGCGCGCTGGTGGCCCGCTGCATCGGCCGCGCCGCGCCGCGCATCGCCGGCATCCGCATCGCCCCCGGCGCGACGGGTGCGCCGGCGCGCCCGTCCCCGCCGCAGCTCGCGGCCGAGGTGGTCGCGCAAGACCCGGCCGTCGCGGCGGCCTTCGAGCGTGCGGAAGCAGCGGTGCGCATGCGCGCGCCGATCCTGATCCACGGCGAGACCGGCACCGGCAAGGAGGTGCTCGCGCGCCACGCGCACCGCGCCAGCGGGCGCAGCGGGCAGTTCGTGGCGGTCAACTGCGGCGCGCTGCCCGACGAGCTGTTCGAGGCCGAGTTGTTCGGCTACGTCGGCGGCGCCTTCACCGGCGCGCGCCGCGAGGGCAGCGTCGGCCTGATCGCCAGCGCCGACGGCGGCACGCTGCTGCTCGACGAGGTGCGCGAGCTGCCGCTGCACCTGCAGGCCGCGCTGCTGCGGTTTCTCGACGACGGCGTCGTGCGCCAGGTCGGCGGCACGACCGCACGCCAGGTCGACGTGCAACTGCTCGCCGCGACCAACGCCGACCTCGACGACGAAGTCGCCGCGCGCCGCTTCCGGGCCGACCTGCTCTACCGCCTCGACACGATCCGCATCGACCTGCCGCCGCTGCGCCGGCGCCGTGATTTCAGCGCGGCGGTGCGCAGCGTGCTGCGGCTCGTCGACACCGCCGCCGGGATCGACGACGACGCGATCGAACGCCTGTCGTGCCATGCCTGGCCCGGCAACTTCCGCGAGTTGCGCTCGGTGCTCACGCGTGCGCTGCTGCTCGACCCGGGGCGGCGCCTGCGCGTCGCCGACGTCGAGCCACTGTTGCCGGTGGCACCGGCGGGCCACGCCTCGGGGCTGCAGCAGGTGGCGGCCGACACGATCCGGCGCGAGTTCGAGCGCACCGGGCGCAGCGTGAGCCAGACCTCGCGCAACCTCGGCGTCTCGCGCACCACGGTCTACCGGCACCTCGGCACCGGCCGCGCCTGACCGGCCACGAGCGCTTCGGTGCACTGCGCCGGTTCGGCTGATGCCGCCGGCAGAGCTTTCAGCACCGCGGCTCAGTGCTTGCCGCGCAGGCGCTGAAGGCCGGTCCAGGCGAGCAGCACGATGACGCCGACCACGGCGCCGACAGCTGCATTCAGCAGCGCCTCGACCAGCCAGCCGATCCCGCTGCCGGCAGTTGCCGCGACACCTTGCACCCAGTGGTGCAGCACCGGCACACCATGCACGACGATGCCGCCGCCGACCAGGAACATCGCCGCCGTGCCCGCCACCGACAAGGCCTTCATCAGCCACGGCGCTGCGGCCAGGATGCCCAGGCCGATCGACCGCGTCGCGCCGGCGCGGCGGCTCAGCGCGAGCCCCAGGTCATCGAGCTTGACGATGCCGGCCACGAGCCCGTAGACGAACACCGTCATCGCCAGCGCCACGGTCGCGAGCACCGCGAACTGGGTGCCGAGCGCCGCACCGGCGGTGGTGCCGAGCGTGATCGCGATGATCTCGGCCGAGAGGATGAAGTCGGTGCGCACCGCGCCCTTGATCTTGCCCTTCTCGAGCGCGACCAGGTCGATCGCCGGATCGGCCAGGGCCTGCTGCACTTCCTTGTGATGCGCTTCGTCTTCGGCGGGGTCGTGCAGGAAGCGGTGCGCGAGCTTCTCGACGCCCTCGAAGCACAGGAATGCGCCGCCGATCATCAGCAGCGGCGTGACCGCCCACGGCGCGAACGCGCTGATCGCCAGCGCGGCCGGCACCAGGATCGCCTTGTTCAGCAGCGAGCCCCTGGCCACCGCCCAGACGACCGGCAACTCGCGGTCGGCCTTCACGCCGGTGACCTGCTGCGCGTTCAGTGCCAGGTCGTCGCCGAGCACGCCGGCGGTCTTCTTGGCGGCCACCTTGGTCATCAGCGAGACGTCGTCGAGGATGGTCGCGATGTCGTCGAGCAGGGCGAGCAGGCTGGTGGCCATGGGGCGTCCGGAAAGGCAAAGGCGGCATGCTAACCGCCGGCCCCGCTGGGTCTCAGCCGCGCGGATCGGGCACGAAGCCGGACGGGAACGGGTCGGGCGCGACCGGCGCCGCGCGCCGCACCGGGATCGCGCCGAGCGCGGCCAGGTTGTCGTGGCTGTCGTAGCGGATGCGCACGATCTCGTTCGGGCGATCGCCCGCGCGCTCGAAGCTGGTGTGGGTGGTCGGCGCATATTCGCGTTCGCCGTGGCCGGTGCCGAGGCGCTCGGGTCGATCGGCGCGCTCGTTGCGCACGTCGCCGGCCGCCTTGCTCTCGGGTGCCGGCGCGGCCGACGGTGCGGCGCGCATCGACGACTCCGACTCGCGCATGCTGCGGCCCGGCAGAGATTCCTGATCGACCTCGCCGCGAAGAACCGGCGGCTGTTGCTGCGGCCGGAATACCTCGCGCTGCTTCTCGCGGAACACCGCCGCGCCGATTACGCCGACGTTGTCGGGCCGGTCGGTGCGCGCCGCGTACGAGTCGGGCAGCGCGGTGAAATAGAACGCCGCCGACTCGGTCAGGCTCTTGCGCCATCCCGTGATCTCGGTGCGCTGGTACGGGGCCAGCACGTAGCCGGTCTGGCCGGTCGCGGCGGTCTCACCGCTGACGGCGTTGACGCCGTCGATCGACAGCACGACCAGCACCCGCGCGCCGGAACGATTGGTGAGCCGCACCGCGTAGCGATTGCCCGGCCGGCCCGCGACCCATGACGCACCACGGTGCGACCGGGTTGGCAGCGCCTCGCCGCGTGCGCGGTCGACGAGCTCGACATCGACGAGGCTGCCGACCGCGAACGCGGGGGCGGCGAAGGCGGCGGCTGCAGCAGCAGCGG
>JANXVK010000136.1 GCA_025351675.1 Rhizobacter sp. | reverse complement strand
AACAGGCGTGCCTGCGTTTCCGCCGGGACGCCCGGCCCGGTGTCGGAGACGGCCAGCCGCAGCTCGCCCGCGTCGGTGCGCGTGGCGTCGATGCGCACGTGACCGCGCTCGGTGAACTTGAGCGCGTTGGTGATGAAGTTGGACAGGATCTGGCGCAAGCGCACCGGGTCGCCGCGCACGGTCGTCGGCAGGCGCGCGTCGATCGCGAGCCGCAGCGCCAGACCCTTGACCTCGGCCAGCGACTCGTAGGCGTGGTGCACTGACGTGAGCGCTTCGTGCAAGTCGAAGGCGGTGTCTTCGAGCGCGAACTTGCCGGCCTCGATCTTCGAGACGTCGAGGATGTCGGACATGATGCCCGCCAGCCCCTGCGCGCTGTCGAGAATCTGCGCGAGGTACTGCTGGCGGCGCTCGTGCGGCAGGTCGGGTTGCATCGCCAGCCGTGCCAAGCCGAGCAGGCCGTTCAGCGGCGTGCGGATCTCGTGGCTGGTATTGGCGAGGAACGCGCTCTTCGCGCGGCTCGCCGCCTCGGCCGCGTCGCGCGCGGCGGCGAGCGCATCGTCGAGGCGGCGGCGCTCGGTCACGTCCTCGGCGATCCAGATCGTGCCGCTGCGGCGCGGCTCGTTGCGGTCGACCACCTGCGCGAGCAGGCGGCTCCAGAAGCTGCTGCCGTCCTTGCGGCGCATGCGGCGCTCGATCTCGAACGGCCGGCCGGCTGAGAGCATCGGCCCGGCGAGTTCGCCGATCTCGCGGTGGTCGTCGGCGCTGGGCCAGATCACCGAGCCCGGCTCGCCCGGCAGCTCGCCCGGCCCCCAGCCGAACATGCGTTCAAAGAACGGGTTCGCATCGACGAAGCGGCCCTCGCGCGTAAACGCGATGCCGATCGACGCGCGCTCAAGGATCGCCGTGTGCTGCAAGCGCGTGCGCTCGCTCTCGGTCACGTCGCGGGTGTTCAGCACCAAGTAGTCGCGCTGGTCCATCACGAAGCGCCCGGCCGAGAGCAGGGTCGACACGCGCTCGCCGCGGCGCGTGATGAACTCGGCCGGCATGTCGACGACCTTGCCGTCACGTTCGAGCGCGGCGAGCAGGCGTTGCGGCGTGTCGGGGTCGTGCCACAGGCCGAGTTCAAGCGCGCTGCGACCGATGACTTCGTCGGGGCCGTAGCCCGTCAGGCGTGTGAACGCCGCGTTCACCATCGCGTAGCGGCCGGTCGCCATTTCGGTCAGCGTGATGCAGTCGGGGCTGGTCGCGAACAGGTGCGAGAGCATCGCCTCCGAGCGTCGCAGCGCGCCCTCAACCGCCTTGCGCGCGGTGATGTCGAAGAAGATCGACAGGTTCGCCGGGCCGCTGGCGGTCTCGACCCGCACCGCGGTGGCCTGCACGCTGAGCGGGCGTCCGTCGACCGCTTGCAGCTGGAAGTCGGTGACGGGCAGGCCTTCGCCGACGGCCATCGCGTCGAGCCGGCCCATGCGATCGACGGCGCGGTCGCGTGTCGGCCCGAACGGGAACAGCGTGGCGATGTCGAGCCCGTTCATCGCCGCCGCATTGGCGAAGCCGAACAGCCGCGCCGCCGCCTCGTTGGCGTCGAACACCATGCCGCGTCGGTGCAGGAACAGCGGCGACGGCGAGCGTGTGAACAGCTCGCGGTAGCGCGTTTCGCTGGCGGCGACGGCGCGTTGCGCAAGCACCTCGTCGGTGACGTCGCGGGCCACGCCCCAGTAGCCGCTGAAGACGCCGTTCGCGTCGAACTGCGGTTCGCCGCTGAGGCTGACCGTGCGCCATCGCCCTGCCGGATCGCGGCGCCGCGCCAGCACGCCGTTGAACGGGCGGTGCGACTCGAGGTCGGCGCGGTGCGCGTCGAGTTCGTCCTCGCTCAGGCCCATGTCGGCGATCTCCCAGGGGCGGCGCGGCGTGCGGTCGCCGCGCGCGGGCCCCGCGACCTCGGTGCCCGCGTCGGACATGTGGGTGAAACGGAAGCGCTCGTCCTGCTCCCAGTGCCAATCGACGGCGATGCGCAGCAACCCGCGAAAGCGCTGCTCGCGTTCGGCCGCGGCGTGGAGGTAGTGGTCGAGCACACGCGAAATCAGGCTGCCGCCGACCACGCCGCAGACCACGACCAGCCACTGGTACAGCAACACCATGGCCAGCGGCGTCGGCGCGGCCAAACCTTTGATCCGGCCGGTGCTCTCGGCCCAGGCCAGCGCGCCCATTCCGAATATCGCGACCGCGCCGAGCGCGAGGCCGGAGCGCACACCGGTGATCGCGCCGACGACGCAGACGATCAGCCCACAGAATGCCAGCGGCGGGCTGCGCAGACCTTCGCCGAGCAGCACGCTGACCAGTCCGGTCAGCCCGATCGCGGCGATCGCGACCGTGACCAGCGCCGTGTTCATCGGGAAGCGCGGGCTGGCGCTCAGGCGCGCCGCGAGCGCGCACAGCAGCGCGAACACACCGACGCTGGCGACCAGCGTCAGGCGCAGCGACGGCGGCAGACCCGGCGGCAAGACCGACATGAGCACCGCGCTCGCCAGCCCGGCCGCCGCATTGGTCCCGAAGAAGAAGCGGCCGATCATCCGCGCCGCGGATTCGGGCAGTTCAGCGTCGGCAAGGCGGGGAAGCAGCATTCGCGGGATGTTGGAAGGAGAAGATGGATGGTACAAGCGCGACCCCGTGACCGTCCCTCGACGAGGCCGCCCCGGAAGGCTCAACAGCAGTGTTGCGGCGCGTTCGATCCGGGCGTTGCGAACGGCCCGCACGGCAATTCGTGACATAACACATGGCGCGGCAGCTTCAATGAAGCTGACTTGATGGTGTGCTATGTTGCCGGTAGAAATCCACAGTGGGCCCGGCTTGGCGTGGTGCCAACCCACTGCGGAGTTCCTCGCCCATCCGTTCACATTGCTTGAAAAGGAAATTTCAATGAGCAGCATCCTCGAATCCTTCGGATCCATGATCGGCCCCGACACGATCGGCAGTCTCGCCAAGGCGCTGGGCGCGGATGGTTCTGCGGTGAGCAGCGCGCTCGGTGCAGCCGGCCCGTTGTTGATGGGCGGCCTGGCCAAAATGTCCAGTAGCCCGGGCGGTGCCGATTCGCTGATGAAGATGCTGCCGGACAGCGGCATCCTCGGCACGCTGGGCAGCCTGTTCGGTAGCGCTGTCGGTGGCGCCGGAGGCGGTGGCATGGTGGCGTCGCTGTTGGGGCCAGGAACCAATGCCATCGGTGCCGCGCTCTCGAAGACCCTGGGTTTCAATGTCGCACCGTTGCTCGCGATGGCGGCACCGGCCGTGATGGGCATCGTCTCGAAGATGGTGAAGTCGCAGAACCTCGGCGCGTCGGGCCTCGCTTCGGTGCTCCAGAAGGAGAACACCGATTTCGCCACCAACCCCGCCAATGCGCCGGCGATGGCACTCGTCTCGGCAGCGACCGCTGCCGGCAGCAAAGCCGAGGCGCTGATCGCGTCTTACGGCAGCGACTGGGCCAAGGTCTCGGCCGGCCCCGCGGCAGCGATGGCCCTGGTTGCTTCGGCCGATTTGTCGGGGCCGGTCGGTTCGATCAAGGAAGCGAAGGCCGCCGGCGAGAAGCTCAGCGATGTCGCGAAGGGCGCCGAACCGAGTTCGTTGATCGCTGCCGCGTTCGGCAGCGGCATGACCTCTGAAATGATCACGCATCTCAAGGCCGTCGCACCCAGGAAAGAGACCCTGCTTGCCGCCATCAGCAGTGCCGTTGCCGCTGTTGCGGCCAAATCACCGACCGAGGCACGCGCCTACAAAGACGCTCTTCTCGCGGTCGCCCAAGCAACGGCCGAAGCGTCCAAGGAAGGCGGGTTCCTGGGCATCGGTGGAACGCTGGTGAGCAAAGAGGAGCAGGCCGCGCTCGATTCGATCAAGGCTGCGCTGGCCTGAGCTTTCGAGCGGCGTTCAGTTCCAGGCGCGTCGCACTCGCTGCGGCGCGCGCCGCCTCGGCGAAGTTGTCGCCGCGGCTCGCGTACAGCACTGCGCGCGACGAGCTGACGATGATCGGCGCGTCGGGGCGCCATCCGGCGCGCACGGTCGCGGCGGCGTCGCCACCCTGTGCGCCGATGCCGGGGATCAGCAGCGGCAGCGTCGGCGCGAGTTCCCGCACGCGCTCGATCTCGGCTGGAAACGTGGCGCCCACCACCAGCGCGAGCTGGCCCGAGCGATTCCATGGGCCCGACGCGAGCCGCGCGATGTGCTCGAACAGCGTGTCGCCGTTCGGCAGCGTTTGCGCCTGCAGGTCGGAGCCGCCCGGGTTCGAGGTGCGGCACAGCAGGATCGCGCCCTTGCCTTCGTAGGCGAGGTAAGGCTCGATCGAGTCGAAGCCCATGAACGGCGACAGCGTGACCGCATCGGCGCGGTAGCGCTCGAACACCTCGCGCGCGTACTGCTCGGCGGTGCTGCCGATGTCGCCGCGCTTCGCGTCGAGGATCACCGGCACCGCCGGCGCAACGCTGTGGATGTGCGCGATCAGCCGTTCGAGCTGCTCCTCGGCGCGCTGCGCGGCGAAGTAGGCGATCTGCGGCTTGAACGCGATCACCAGGTCTTTGGTGGCATCGACGATGGTGGCGCAGAAGTCGAAGATGCGGTCGGGATCGTCTTTCCACGAACCGGGGAACTTGGCCGGATCGGGGTCGAGGCCGACGCAGAGCATCGAGTCGTTGGCCGTGTCGGCGCGGGCGAGTTGTTGGATGAAGTTCATGTTTCGCTCAACCGATTCGCTTTGCAAGTTCCACGGCCTGCCCGGTGTAGCTGCCCGGCGTCATCGCCAGCAGCCGCTCACGTTCCCCCGCCGGGATCTCCAGCGTCTCGATGAACGCCGCGATCGCCTCGCGCGTGATCGCCTTGCCGCGCGTCAGCTCCTTCAAGCGCTCGTACGGGTTCGGCAGCGCGTAGCGGCGCATGACGGTCTGGATCGGTTCGGCCAGCACCTCCCACGCGTGGTCGAGGTCGTCGGCGAGCGCGGCTTCGTTGATCTCGAGTTTGTCGAGCCCGCGCAGCAGCGAGTCGTAGCCGAGCAGCGCGTAGCCGAGCGCCACGCCCATGTTGCGCAGCACGGTGCTGTCGGTCAGGTCGCGCTGCATGCGGCTGATCGGCAGCTTCTGGCTCAGGTGCGTAAGCAGCGCGTTGGCGAGGCCGAAGTTGCCCTCGGCGTTCTCGAAGTCGATCGGATTCACCTTGTGCGGCATCGTGCTTGAACCGATCTCGCCGGCCTTCGTGCGCTGCTTGAAGTAGCCCAGGCTGACGTAGCCCCACACATCGCGCGACCAGTCGATCAGGATCGTGTTGGTGCGCGTGACCGCGTCGAACAGCTCGGCCATGCAGTCGTGCGGCTCGATCTGGATCGTGTACGGGTTGAACGTCAGCCCGAGTTGCTCTTCGATCACCCGGCGCGAAAAACCCTCCCAATCGAACTCGGGATACGCCGCGAGGTGCGCGTTGTAGTTGCCGACCGCGCCGTTCATCTTGGCGAGCAGCTTCACGTCGGCGATGCGGGTGCGCGCGTGGGCGAGGCGCGCGACCACGTTGGCGATCTCCTTGCCCACCGTCGTCGGGCTCGCGGTCTGGCCGTGCGTGCGCGCCAGCATCGGCACCGCGGCGAGCGTGTGCGCCATCGCGGTCAGCTTCGCGACGATCGCGTCGAGCGCCGGCAGCAGCACCTCAGCGCGCGCGGTCTGCAGCATCAGCCCGTGGCTGGTGTTGTTGATGTCTTCGCTGGTGCAGGCGAAGTGCACGAACTCGCCCGCGGCTTTCAGTTCGGCCGTCGACTCGAAGCGGCTCTTCAGCCAGTACTCGACCGCCTTCACATCGTGGTTGGTGGTGCGCTCGATGTCCTTGATCGCCTGCGCGTCGGGCTCCGAGAAACGCAGCACCAGCCCGCGCAGCAGGCCGCGCGCGGCTTCCGAGAGCGGCTTGAACTCCGCAAAACCGGCATCCGACAACGCAATGAACCACTCGACCTCGACCTGCACGCGCCGGTGCATCAGCCCGAACTCCGAGAGCAGCGGGCGCAGCGCCGCGACCTTGTCTTTATATCGGCCGTCGAGCGGCGACAGGGCGGAGAGAGGGGAAAGGTTCATGGCGGTTCGCGCGTGCAGCGCGCCGGTGCGGCGCGCAAGACCGCAATTGTAGAAGTGCGCCCGCCCTCGGGGCTCGCCCCACTTGCGCGGCCGGAATGGCTCTTGCTTAATCGCTGGCGCTTTTCTTTTTACGTTCCCCGCCGCCAACAACGCAACTGTCAGGAGATCACCCATGTCCCTTTCCCGTCGCCATGCCCTGTGGGCCACACTGGCCGCCTCGATCGTCGGCGCCAGCGGCGCAGCAACCGCGCAAGCCAGGATCAAGGTCGCCGCAATCTACACCGTGCCCGTCGAGCAGCAATGGGTCAGCCGCATCGACAAAGCGCTGAAGGCCGCGGTAGCGCGCGGCGAGATCGAGTACGTGTTCAGCGAGAACGTCACCAACGCCGACTACGAGCGTGTGATGCGCGGCTACGCCGAGGCCGGCAACACGCTGATCGTCGGCGAGGCGTTCGCGGTCGAGGCGGCGGCGCGCAAGGTCGCGAAGGACTATCCGAAAGTCAGCTTCCTGCTCGGCTCTTCGGGCAAGCCGCAGGCGCCGAACTTCGGCGTGTTCGACAACTACATCCAGGAGCCGGCGTATCTCAGTGGCATGGTCGCCGGCGGCATGACCAAGAGCAACAAGATCGGCATGGTCGGCGGCTACCCGATCCCCGAAGTGAACCGGCTCATGAACGCCTTCATGGCCGGCGCAAAAGAGACGAACCCCAAGGTCGAGTTCATGGTCAGCTTCATCAACAGCTGGTTCGACCCGCCGAAGGCCAAGGAAGCCGCGTTCGCGATGATCGACAAGGGCGCCGACGTGATGTACGCCGAGCGCTTCGGGGTGAGTGACGCGGCCAAGGAAAAGGGCAAGCTCGCGATCGGCAACGTCATCAACACCCAGGACAAATATCCCGACACCGTGGTCGCCTCGGCGCTGTGGAACATGGAGCCGACGATCGACTTGGCGATCAAGTCGGTCAAGGCCGGCAAGTTCGAAGCGAAAGAGTACGGCGAGTATTCGATGATGAAACACAAGGGCAGCGAGCTGAGCGCCCTTGGCACGTTCGCGAAGAAGGTGCCGGCCGACGTGGTCGCGAAGATGGAAGCGAAGCAGAAGGCGATCCTCGCCGGCAGCTTCACGGTGACGGTCGACGACAGCCAGCCGAAGCCGACGGCCAAGTGAGGGTGACGTGACGGGACCGGCCGGGCCGCCGGTCCTGCGCCTGCAGTCGATCACCAAGCGCTTCGGCAGCCTGGTCGCGAACGACGCCATCTCGCTCGATCTGCATCGCGGCGAAGTGCTCGCGCTGCTCGGCGAGAACGGCGCGGGCAAGAGCACGCTGGTGTCGATCCTGTTCGGGCACTACGTCGCCGACGAGGGCCGCATCGAAGCCTTCGGCCAGACGCTGCCGCCGGGCGACACGCGCGCCGCGCTCGCCGCCGGCATCGGCATGGTCCACCAGCACTTCACGCTGGCCGACAACCTCAGCGTGCTCGACAACGTGATGCTCGGCACCGAGCCGCTGTGGCGGCCGTTCTCGCGTCGCGCAGCGGCGCGCGCGACGCTCGTCGATACAGCACAGCGCTTCGGGTTGCTGGTGAGCCCCGACGCACTGATCGTCGATCTCTCGGTCGGCGAACGGCAACGGGTCGAGATTCTGAAAGCGCTGGTGTCTGTTGGAACGAGACGAGGCGCGAAGATCCTGATCCTCGACGAGCCGACCGCGGTGCTCACGCCGCCCGAAGTCGTGACGCTGTTCGACACCTTGCAGCAGCTGATCGCACAAGGCCTGTCGATCATCTTCATCAGCCACAAGCTCGACGAGGTGCTGCGCGTCTCGCACCGGGTGGCCGTGCTGCGCGGCGGCAAGCTGGTCGCGACCGTCGCAGCCAGGGATGCGAGCAAGGCCTCGCTGGCCGCGCTGATGGTCGGGCGCGAGGTCGCACCCGCCACGCGCACGCCGCGCGTGGCGGGTGAGGTGGTCTGCGCACTGCACGGCGTGACGGTCGCCGGTGCGGGTGCGGTAGCGGCCCACGGCACGCGGCGCGACCACGTCGACCTCGACCTGCGCGCCGGCGAGATCGTCGCGATTGCCGGCGTTGCGGGCAACGGCCAGCAGGCGCTGGCCGAGCTGCTGTTCGGCATGCATGCGCCGGACGCGGGCACGGTCGAACTGAGCGGCAAGCGAATGCGGGCGCGGCCGCAGGACTGGGTGCGGGCCGGCGTTGCGCGCATCCCCGAAGACCGGCACGCGGTCGGCGTCGTCGGCGAGCTGCCGGTCTGGGAGAACGCGGTGCTGGAGCGCTACGCCACGCCGAGCTTCGCGCACCCGATGTGGTCCGGCGGCGTGATGAAGCGCGCCGCGGCGCAGGCGCATGCGCGCACCGTGATCGAACGCTTCGACGTGCGCGGCACGCAATCGGCCGGTCTCGCGACGCCGACGCGTGCGCTGTCGGGCGGCAACATGCAGAAGCTGATCCTCGGGCGCGCGCTTCTGGGTGACCCGCGCGCGGCCGCCGTGCCGCGCCTGATCGTCGCCGACCAGCCGACCTGGGGGCTCGACATCGGCGCGGTTGCCTATGTCCACCAGCAACTGCTCGACGCCTGCGCGCAGGGCGCGGCCGTGCTGCTGATCTCAGAAGACCTGGACGAGATCTTTGCGGTCGCCGATCGCATCGCGGTCATCCACGCCGGGCGGCTCACGGTCGCCAAGCCGGTCGCCGACTGGACGCTCGCGGCGATCGGCCTCGCGATGGCCGGCGAACACCCCTTGAAGGACCTGGCCGATGCGCATTGAGCGCCGCGCCCGGACCTCGCGTGCGATGCAGTTCGGCGCGCCGTTCGTCGCAGTTGCGTTCACGCTGCTGGTCACCTCGCTGCTGGTCGCTTGGGCCGGCGCGCCGGTCGGCCGCGCCTACGCGCTGCTGCTCGACGGCGGCTTCGGCTCGCGCTTCGCGTGGAGCGAGACGCTGACGCGCGCGACGCCGCTGATCCTCACCGGCCTCGCGGCGGCGGTCGCGTTCAAGGCGCGCCTGTTCAACATCGGCGCCGAGGGTCAGCTGTATGCCGGCGCGCTCGCGGCCGTCGCGGTCGGCGGTCTGCACGGCGGCACGGGGTTCGTCGCGAGCCCGTGGCTGCTGTTCCCGCTGATGATGCTCGCGGCGGCCGCCGCCGGCGCGCTGCTGCTCCTCGGCCCGGCGCTGCTGAAGAGCCGGCTCGGCGTCGACGAGGTCGTGACGACCCTGCTGCTGAATTTCATCGTGCTGCTGTTCGTCTCGATGATGCTCGACGGCGCGATGAAAGACCCGACCGCGATGGGCTGGCCGCAGAGCGTGGTGCTGCAGGATTCGCTGCAGCTCGGCAAGCTGATAGCGCGCACGCGTGTGCACACCGGGCTGCTGTGGGCGCTGTTCCTCGCGGTCGCGCTGTGGGCGCTGCTGCGCTTCACGACCACCGGCTTCGAGATTCGCGCGGTCGGCTTCAACGCGCGTGCCGCCGCGTTCGCCGGCATGCCGGTGGGCTGGGTGAATGTGAAGGTGGCGCTGCTGTCGGGTGCGCTCGCGGGCCTGGCCGGCGCGATCGAGGTCGCCGGGCGCACCGGGTACGTCACGCTCGACTTGTCGCCCGGCTACGGCTACAGCGGCATCGTGATCGCGATGCTCGCCGCGCTGAACCCGCTCGGCGTGGTGGCGGCGTCGGTCTTCGTCGCCGGCATTCTGGTCGGTGCCGACAGCATGAGCCGCGCCGTCAATGTGCCGACCTACATCGCCGACGTGATCGTCTCGGTCTCGCTGCTCAGCATGCTGGTCGCGACCTTCGCGGCGCAGTACCGCATCGTCTTTGCGAGGGCTGCGCATGTTCGCTGAGATCGCCGACCTGCTGGCGAGCGTGCCGTTCTGGACCGCGGTGCTGCGCATCGCGACGCCGCTGATCCTCGGCACGCTCGGCGTGCTGCTGTGCGAGCGGGCGGGGGTGTTGAACCTCGGCATCGAAGGGATCATGGTCGCGGGTGCGTTCGCCGGCTGGTTCACCGTGTACCAGGGCGGCGGATTGTGGACCGGTGTGATGGTGGCGGCGCTGGTCGGTGCGCTGTTCGGGCTGTTGCACGGGTTCCTGACGGTGACGCTGTCGCTCTCGCAACACGTCTCGGGGCTCGGCATCACGCTGTTCGCGACGAGCCTCGCGAGCTACGGCTACCGCGTCAGCTTCCCGAAGGTCGAAAGTCCGCCGACGATTGAGCCGTTCGCGGCGATGGCGTGGCTGCCGATTCCGGTGCTGAACGGCCAGACGCCGCTGACGCTCGTCGCGCTGGGGCTGGTGCCGTTGATTGGCTACGTGCTCTACCGCACGCCGCTCGGCCTCGCGCTGCGCACGGTCGGCGAGAACCCGGCCGCGGCCGAAGGGCAGGGCCTGAACGTCGCGGCGCTGCGCATCGGCGCAATTGCAGCAGGCTCAGGCCTGATGGGCGTGGCCGGGGCGTTCCTGACGCTGGCGGCCTTCAACGCGTTCTACTTCAACATGGTCAACGGCCGCGGCTGGGTCTGCGTCGCGCTGGTCGTGTTCGCGTCGTGGCGGCCGGGCAAGGCGTTGCTCGGCGCGTTGCTGTTCGGCGTGTTCGATGCGCTGCAGTTGCGGCTGCAGCAATCGGGCACCGGCTTGCTCGGGTTCGCGGTGCCGTATCAGGTCTACTTGATGCTGCCGTACCTGCTGTCGATCGCCGCGCTGGTGCTGGTGGCACGGCGCGCGGCGTATCCGCAGGCCTTGATGAAGCCGTATCGCAAGGGCGAGCGCTGAGGGTGAGCCGTGGAATTATTGGAGTGGCTGCGTCGGCCATGAAGCGGGCGCACACGAGCGACTGCTTTCGACCATGCCAAGCTTGCAGCGACTCTCACCCGCCGGTCGAGATCACCAAGAAGTGCCAGAACGATGCGCGAGATATCTGCCCATTTGTGGCCATAGGAAATGTGCAGAAGTTTCCACGTATTGCAATTGCTGGCTACGAGTGGCAAGGTGGTATGCCGTCGAAAACACGTTAGGCCACCTCACTACTGTCCGGTTAAAAGCTGAACAAATTCAACTGGTTAACGGCGATGGTCATTTCGGGCTCTGCGGCATCGGCCTGCAAGGCGCATGAAAGCTGGGTTTTCTCGAAAACCGATACCGACAAGATCTGTAGACACGT
>JANXVK010000105.1 GCA_025351675.1 Rhizobacter sp. | reverse complement strand
TCACGCTCGCCGACCTCGGCCGCGCGATCAACCTGCGCGACGTGTCGCTGCTCGAGCAGGTCGAGGGCGGCAAGGTCGGGCTGCCGTTCGAGATCATCCTGCGGCTGGCGGCGGTGCTCGGCCGCAACGACCCGATCCCGGTCGCGATGAAACTCACGCGCACCTACAACCCGAAGCTGTGGGCCACGCTCGAGATCTTGAGGCTGGGCAATCTCGCGGTGCAGGCCGGCCGCGAGCGCGAGTTCGCGAACCTTTACCGCGCGAGCGACGCGGCGCGGCAGATGAACGACGAGGAGTTCGCCGCGGCACTGAAGTTCGTGCGCGCCTCGTTCGAGGCCGCGCTGGTGTTTCGCGGCGAGACCGCGCGCGCCGGCAAGACCGCTGCGGTCAAGAAGACCGACGCCATGTGATGCAGCGGTTGTTGGCCGGCATCGCGCGGTCTTCGACCAGCACGAGACCGGCCGATTGCGCGAGCGCATCGACGGCTTCGAAGTCGCGGATGCCGCGCTGCGGGTGATCGGCCCGCAGTGACACGTCGAAGGCGGCGTTGCTTGGGCTGGTGAACGCGCCGTTGTAGTTGAACGGGCCGTAGACCGTCAGCAATGCGTCGCTGGCCATCAACGCAGGCAGCAGCGTGAACAGCCGCTGCACTTCGGCCCAGCCCATGATGTGCAGCGTGTTGGCGCTGAAGATCGCATCAAAGCGACCTGCGGGCGGCGCGCCGTTGATGTCGAAGGTCAGCGGTGCGGGTGTGTTCGAGCGCCGGGCTTCATCCAGCCACTGGCGGATGCCGGGCAGGTTCGCGGCCACGTCCGAGGTCTGCCAGATCAACTGCGGCAGCGCGAGCGCGAAGTGCAGCGCGTGCTGGCCGGTGCCGCTGCCGATCTCGAGCACCTGCGTGCGGTCAGCGAACTGCTCGCGCAGCACCGCTAGGATCGCGTCCTGGTTGCGCTCGCAGGCGGGTGAGAAGGGTTTGTGCTGCATCGCGCCATTGTTGTCCGGCAAGCGCCGTCCGGCAGGTGACAGCGCGCGTCATCGGCGCCCGCTAGAGTCGAGCCATGGCAACCCCCACCCCGCGACCCTTGATTGCCCTCGACTGCGACGGCGTGCTGCTCGACTTCCAGCTCGGCTACGCCTCGGCGTGGGAGCGCGCGTTCGGCCACGCGCCGGTCGACCGCGACCCGCTCGCGTACTGGCCGATGGACCGCTGGGAAGTGGAGCGTCTCACTCCCGAGCGTCGCCCGCTGTTCCGCGCCGCGTTCGACGAGCACTTCTGGACCACGATGCCGCCGATAGCCGGTGCCCTCGATGCCTGCCATAGCCTGCATGACGCCGGCTTCGATCTGATCTGTGTCTCGGCGCTCGATCTGGAATTCGAGGCCGCGCGGCTGCGCAACCTGAGGAACCTCGGCTTCCCGATCGAGCGCGTGATCGCGACCGGCAACCACGAAGGCGAACGCAGCCCGAAGGCCGACGCGATCGAGATGCTGAACCCGATCGCGTTCGTCGACGACTACATCCTGTACATGCGCGGTCTGCCTGCGCATGTGCACACGGCGCTGGTGCTGCGGGGGCCGAACGGCAGTCCGAATGTCGGGCCCGACCTGAAGTGGGCCAAGTCGACGCACGCCGATCTGGCCAGCTTCGCCGACCACTGGCTGAACCGCTGAATTTCGTCGCTGAGTTCGCAGGCTCAGTGCCGCAGCGGATCGCTGGCGTCGACGTCAGGCTCGGGCAGGTCCGGATCCGGATCGGCGGGCACCGCATAGCCTTCGCTGGCCCACGCGCCGAGGTCGTTGTTCTTGCAGCGCGCGCTGCAGAACGGGCGGAACGTATTGTCGGTCGAGTACACGCTCGGCCCGCCGCAACCCGGGCAGCGGATCACCCGCGCCCCCGTCACATCCGCGCTCATGAGCAGAGCGTCAACTCGAAGTTGGCGTCCTGCTGGCTGGGTTTGAGGCGGCCGTCGGCGTCTTGCCGCATCAGCCGCACCGAGACCATCAGCCGATGGCCGCTGATCTCGGGCACGATGTCTTCAGGCACGTCGAGCCGCACGCGCATCAGCTGGTACACGCGGCCCTGCGGCAGGCTCTGCTGGTACTGGCCGGCGGGCGCGACGACCATCTGCGGCGAGCCTGAGTCGCGCAGCAGCCCGAGCAGCACCTGCAGCGCCTCGGCCAGCGGCATCAGCGGGGCGATCCACTGCATCAGGTCGGCGCGCCGGCGTTGCGGCTCGAACTTTTGCCACGCGTAGTAGGCCGGCAGGTCGAACTCGCAGGTGCCGCCGGGGATGCTGATGCGGCTGCGGATGCTCATCAGCCACTCGTTGCTGTTCAGCGCCGCCCCGGCCTTCCCCTGCACCTCGTTCAGGCCGTTGAAGGCGTGGTCGATCTTCGCAACCACCTCGTCGAGCGCGGCCTCGGAGATCGACGGGTTGCCGCGGTAGCTGTTGAACTGCTGCTTGTGCTTGTCGAGCTCTTTGAGCAGGTCGGACTTCAGATCGGCGCGCGAAGACACGTCGAGAATCTCGAACAGCGTCGCGAGCGCGTAATGGTGATCGACCGCGGCATCGCGTGCGATCAGCGTGCCGAGGCGATCGAACAGGTGCTCGAGGCGCAGCATCGTGCGGATGCTCTCGTTGAACGGGTATTCGTAGAGGATCACTGTGGGGAGTCCTGAACAGGCAAGGCGGGGCGGTCGACGCGCGATTGTTCCACAGGGATGCGCCTTCGCTGCGGGTGCCTCAGTGCGGCGCTCGGGTCCAGTGCTGCCAGAGCGCCCGCACCTGCGCCGCGAGCTGTTCGGGTGTGATGCCGTCGTTGAAAATCACCGCGTCGGCGCAGGCGCGACGCTGCGCGCGTGAGGCTTGCTGCGTGATCACCGCCTGCGCAGCTTCGACCGTCCAGCCGGAACGGGCGACGACCCGCTCGATCTGGGTGGCTTCACGGCAATCGACGACCAGCACCTTGTCGACCTTGGCACGCCAGCGGCCGCCGGATTCGACCAGCAGCGGCACGTCGAAGACGACCGTCGCAGCGCCCGCGGCGCCGGCTTGCGCGTCGGTCTCGGTGCCAATCAGCGGGTGCAGGATGGCTTCGAGCTGGCGCTTCTTCAGCGGGTCGGTAAACACGATTTCGCGCATGCGCGCGCGGTCGAGCGCCCCGTCGGCGGCAATCAGGTCAGCGCCGAAGGCCTTGGCGATCGCGCGGATCGCGGCGCCGTCCGGCAGCGTCAATTGGCGCGCGATCAGGTCGGTGTCGACGACGACGGCGCCGTGCGTTGCAAGCAGCTTCGCGACCGTGCTCTTGCCGCTGCCAATGCCGCCGGTCAGGCCGACGCGCAGCGTGCCGCGATTCAGACCGGCGGCATCCACAGGCGCGACAACTGCTCGCCGAAAAACAGCGCGGCCACGCCGCCGCCGGCGAGATAGGGCCCGAACGGGATCGGCACCTCGCGGTCGTGCCGGCGTAACACGATCAGCGCGATGCCGACGACCGCCCCGACCGCCGACGAGAGCAGGATGATCGACGGGATCGCCTGCCAGCCCAGCCACGCACCGAGCGCGGCGAGCAGCTTGAAGTCGCCCGCGCCCATGCCTTCCTTGCCGCGGATCAGCCGGTAGGCGTGGAATACGAACCACAGCGACAGGTAGCCGGCGACGGCGCCGCCGACCGAAGCCGCGAGCGTCACCGGGATCCAGCCGAGCGCGGCCGAGACGATGCCGGCCCACATCAGCGGCAAGGTGAGGTCATCGGGCAGGAAGCTGGTGTCGAGGTCGATGAAGGCGAGCGCCACGAGCGTCGCGCACAGGCCGCACCACAGCAGCACCGTCGGTTGCGCGTCGAAGTGGAGGCCGCAGGCGGCGAACAGCACGGCGGTGAGCACCTCGATCAAAGGGTAGCGCATCGAGATCGGCGCCTTGCAGGCCGAGCACTTGCCGCGCAGCCAGAGCCAGCTCGCGACCGGGATGTTCTCGTACCAGCGGATTTGGTGCGCACATGACGGGCAGCGCGAGCGCGGGGTCGACAGCGTGATCTCGGGCGTCTCGTCGATCTTCACGCCGAGCAGCTCGGCGCTCTCGATCCGCCAGCCGCGCTCCATCATCAGCGGCATGCGGTGGATCACGACGTTGAGGAAGCTGCCGATCAGCAGCCCCAGCAACGCCAGAACCGCCGGCGACAGCATGGCGCCGAGGACGTGAGGATCCAAGATCAGACGCCGCCGGGCCGCCAAGGGCCACGTAGCGGCCCCTTCGTGGCGCTTGCGGCTGAGCGCTCCCGCGCGGGGCAGGAGCGAAGCGACGTGGGGGCCGACATCAGACGACTTGGCCGAGCTTGAAGATCGGCAGGTACATCGAGACCACGATGCCGCCGATCAGCGTGCCCAGAATCACGATGATGAACGGCTCCATCAGGCTCGACAGGCCCTTGACCGCTTCGTCGACCTCGTCTTCATAGAACTCGGCAGCCTTGCCCAGCATCGCGTCGAGCGAGCCCGATTCTTCGCCGATCGCGCACATCTGGATCACCATGGTCGGGAACACGCCGGTGGTCTGCATCGCCGTGGTGAGCGCCGAGCCGGTCGACACGTCTTTCTGGATCTGCTCGGTGGCTTCGGCGAAGACCGCGTTGCCCGAGGCGCCGCCGACCGAGTCGAGAGCTTCGACCAGCGGCACACCGGCGGCGAACATCGTCGACAGCGTGCGCGTCCAGCGCGCGATCGACGACTTGTTGACCAGGTCGCCGAACACCGGCACGCGCAGCAGCACGCGGTCCATGAACTTCTGCATCGGCACCGAGCGCTTCCACGACTGCAGGAAGAAGTAGGTGCCGCCGCCGAGCACGCCGAAGATCAGCCACCAGTACTTGACGAAAAACTCCGACAGCGCGATCACGACCAGCGTCGGTGCCGGCAAGTCGGCGCCGAACGAACTGAACACGTCTTTGAAGGCCGGGATCACAAAGATCATGATGACCGCGAGCACGACGAACGCGACCACCAGCACGGCGATCGGGTAAATCAACGCCGACTTGATTTTGTTCTTGATCGCCATCGTCTTTTCCTGGTAGACCGCCAGGCGATCCAGCAACTGCTCCAGGATACCGCCGGCCTCGCCGGCCTCGACCAGGTTGCAATACAGCGCGTCGAAATGCAGCGGGTGCTTGCGGAACGCCGACGACAGGCTGGTGCCGGTTTCGACATCGCTGCGGATGTCGGTCAGCAGCCGCGTCATGCGCGGGTTCGTACTGCCGCGCGCGACGATGTCGAACGCCTGGATCAATGGCACGCCGGCGCGCATCATCGTCGTCAGTTGCCGGGTGAAGATCGCGATGTCCTTCTGCTTGATCGCCTTGCCGCCGCGCAGGCGGCGCTTCTTCACCTTGTTGACGAGAATGCCCTGACGACGCAGGCTCGCACCGACGACGGCCTCGCCACCGGCGCGCATCTCGCCGCGCACTACTTTGCCGTTCTTGTCCTTGCCCTCCCACTCGTAGACGAGTTCTTTCAGATTCTTCGCGGCCGTTGCAGTCGCCATATTGACCTTTCGAGGAATGTCTTCCTCGTCCCTTCGATGGTGTTGGTTGAGTCGCTCTCTTCGTCTGCCGTGTTCGTTTCGCTTACTCGTTCGTGACCGAGATCACTTCTTCGAGCGTCGTCACGCCCGCCCTGACCTTGATCAGACCCGATTGCCGCAGATCACGCACGTTCTCGCGCTGCGCCTGCGAGGCGATGTCCATCGACGTGCCTTCGTTCAGGATGATCTTCTGGATCTCTTCGGTGACCGGCATGACCTGGTAGATGCCGATCCGACCCTTGTAGCCGTTGTTGCACGCCGAGCAACCGATGGCGCGGTACGGTCGCCAGGTGCCGTCGAGATCGTGGTCGGCGAATCCGGCCTTGAGCATCGCTTCGCGCGGGTAGTCGGCCTGCACCTTGCAGGTTTCGCACAGCTTGCGGGCCAAGCGCTGCGCTGTGATCAGCAGGATGCTCGAGGCGATGTTGAACGGCGCGACGCCCATGTTCAACAGCCGCGTCAGCGTCGTCGGCGCGTCGTTGGTGTGCAGGGTCGACATCACCATGTGGCCGGTCTGCGCGGCCTTGATCGCGATATCGGCGGTTTCGAGATCGCGGATCTCGCCGACCATGATGATGTCCGGGTCTTGGCGCAGGAACGCCTTCAGCGCGACCGCGAAGTTCAGCCCCGCCTTGTCGTTGACGTTTACCTGATTGACGCCCGGCAGGTTGATTTCGGCCGGGTCTTCGACGGTCGCGATGTTCACGCCCGGCTGGTTCAGGATATTCAGGCAGGTGTAGAGCGAGACGGTTTTGCCGCTGCCGGTCGGGCCGGTCACGAGCACCATGCCATATGGTCGCTGGATGATCTTGAGCAACCGGTCTTTCTCGATCTTTTCGTAACCCAGCGCCTCGATGCCGACTTTCGCGCTGCTCGGGTCGAGGATCCGGATCACGATCTTCTCGCCGAACAGCGTCGGCAGCGTGCTGACCCGGAAGTCGATTGCCTTGGCACCGAACTTGAGCTTCATCCGGCCGTCTTGCGGCACGCGCTTCTCGGCGATGTCGAGCCGCGAGATGACCTTGATGCGCGACGAGAGCTTGTCCTTGATCGCGATCGGTGGCTGCGTGATCTCGCGCAACTCGCCATCGATGCGGAAGCGGACGCGGTAATGGTATTCGTAGGGCTCGAAGTGCAGGTCGGACGCACGCATGTTGATGGCGTCGATCAGCATTTTCTGCAGGAAGCGCACGACCGGTGCGTCTTCGACGTCGGAGTTTGCCTCGTTCGTTTCCTGCGGGGTGGTCACATCGTCGGTGACGTCGAACTCGAAGTCGCCCGAGGAAATGGCCTCGAGCGACTCGTTGGCGCTCGTGCCACTCGCCTCGAGGATCCTGGCCAGCTTGTCGTGCTCGACGATGACCCACTCGGGCGAGAGCTGGGTCGCGAACTTGATGCGCTCCACCGCCTCTTGGTCGGTGGGATCGGCCCCGCCGATGAACAGACGGCTGCCGCGTTTGCCGAGCACCACGACTTGATACTGCGCGGCGAGCTTGCCGTCGATCACGTTGCGCGGGAACTTTTGCGGATCGACCGCCGACAGGTCGAGCAAGGGCAGCGCGAGCGCGTTTGAGAGCGTCTGCGCCAAGTCAGCCGGCGACACCGCCCCCGCGGCAATCACCGACGAGACGAAACTGCTGTGTTTGTCTTTGGCGCTGCGAACCAAGTCTGCCGCGACCTGCGCATTGAGCTTGCCGGCGTGCACGAGCACCCGAGCGACGCCGGAAAGCGCAGATTGCGGAGCTTCGGCCAATGTGTCCACGGTTCGCTGGTTCAATCCATGCTGTTCAAACGAAGAATCATCCCTGATCCGTCAAAAACTGTAAACGCGAGGCGCGGCCGTCGAGGCCAACAATTCACGGCTGTTTCGGGTCAATTGAAACAGACTGAAGCAGAGCGCTGCTGGAGCGCGCTCAGGCGACTCCAACCTGTGAAACGCCGCGATAGTCTTACAAAATCAACAGACTAGCACGCGTTCTGCAGGAATCGCATTCAGAATGACGAGGAACGCGCCGGGCGCGCTCAATCGCACGCAATGCGCGGCACGCACACAACGAAACCGACTTGCGAAGGAAGGAATGGTGGTCGGGGTGAGAGGATTCGAACCTCCGGCCTCTACGTCCCGAACGTAGCGCTCTACCAGGCTAAGCTACACCCCGATGTTGTGGCGACCTGTGAAGCAGGGCCACCGTCGAAGCGCTCAGGACGAACGCTCGACCGATCTAAAGCACAAGTCTAGCAGAGCTGCCCGGTAGGCCGATTCGGGCAGCACGCGAAGGGAGTGTGCGGCCTTGTCCGCCTCGGCGCGGGCCGCCTCGCGGGTGGCGGTGATCGCGCCGGTGTGACGCACGATCTCTACGATTTCGGGCAGGCGTGCGACCTCGCCGTGTTCGATGGCGTGGCGAATCAACTCCCGCTCCGCTGGGGTGCCGCGTTCCATGGCCAGCAGCAATGGCAGGGTCGGCTTGCCTTCGCGCAGGTCGTCGCCGACGTTCTTGCCCAGTTGTTCGGTCGCGCCTTCGTAGTCAAGCAGGTCGTCGATCAGCTGGAACGCGGTGCCGAGCGAGCGGCCGTAGTCGGCGCACGACTCTTCGACCTCGGTGCCCGCTTCCGCCAGCACGGCGCCGATGCGCGCACTCGCCTCGAACAGCTTGGCGGTCTTGTAGCGGATCACGCGCAGGTAGTCGTCGACCGACAGATCGGGGTCGTGCATGTTCATCAGCTGCAGCACCTCACCCTCGGCGATCACGTTGGTCGCGTCGGCCAGCACCTCAAGCACGCGCATCCGGTTCACCGAAACCATCATCTGGAAGGCGCGCGAGTAGACGAAGTCGCCGACCAGCACGCTGGCCGCGTTGCCGAAGAGCGCGTTGGCGGTTTGACGGCCGCGGCGCAACGCCGATTCGTCGACCACGTCATCGTGCAGCAGCGTGGCCGTGTGAATGAACTCCACCGTCGCCGCCAGCTCGAAACGCTCGCGGCCGGCAAAGCCGAGCGCGTTCGAAAACAGGAGCACCAGCATCGGCCGAAGGCGCTTGCCACCGGCACTGATGATGTAGTGCGCGATCTGGTTGATCATCACCACATCGGAGGCGAGGCGCTGCCGGATCACGCCGTCGACTTCGCGCATGTCGGCGGCCATCAGCGCGGCTGCGCTGGAGACCGGCATCTCGGCGGTCGGCGGATCGGAAGTTGGGGAGTTGGGGTGCACGCTGGGCTCGTCGAATACCAATGGATTATAGAAAGTGTGCCGGCTGCGCGGGCGTCAGCGCGCGCGATCCCCGCGAAACGCCAGCGCATGCTAGACTCGGCGGCTCTGCGCGTTATGCAGGGCTGCCGGGCCGTGGCATTTCCGAGTTTCCTCGGGCGATCAGGGCCGGCAGTGAACTTCGAAAGGGCTGATATGTACGCGGTCATAAAAACCGGTGGCAAGCAATACAAGGTTGTTGCCGGCGAAAAGATCAAAATAGAACAGATTGCTGCGGATGTTGGCCAAGAGATCACGATCGACCAAGTGATGGCCATTGGTGCCGGCGCTGATTTGACGGTCGGGACTCCCTTGGTAACGGGCGCAAGCGTGGTGGCCACCGTCGTGGCTCATGGCAGGCATGACAAGGTGCGCATCTTCAAGATGCGCCGCCGCAAGCACTATCAAAAGCGGCAAGGTCATCGTCAGAACTACACCGAGATTCAAATCGGTGCGGTGAACGCGTAAGGAGCAGAAACCATGGCACAGAAAAAGGGCGGCGGTTCCACACGGAACGGCCGCGACTCACAACCGAAGATGCTCGGCGTGAAGGTGTTCGGCGGCCAGAAGATCCCGGCCGGTTCGATCATCGTGCGCCAGCGCGGCACCAAGTTCCATGCCGGCACCAATGTCGGCGTCGGCAAGGACCACACGCTGTTCGCGTTGGTCAACGGCCAGGTGAGCTACGCCATCAAGGGCCCGCGCAACCGCCAGACGGTGTTTGTCACGGCACTCTGACCGGCCGGGCGCCACGCAAGAGGCGCTTGCCGCAGCAAAGCCCCGGCCAGCCGGGGCTTTGTCTTTTTTGGCCACGCCGTAACATCGAGTCCTTACCCGACCCAAGATCATGAAATTTGTTGACGAAGCGACCATCGATGTCGTCGCCGGCGAAGGCGGCAACGGCTGTATGAGCTTTCGGCGCGAGAAGTTCCTGCCCTTCGGTGGCCCGAACGGTGGCGACGGCGGCCGGGGCGGCAGCGTCTACGCGATGGGCGACCGCAACCTGAACACGCTGATCGACTTTCGCTACGCACGCCGCCACGAAGCGCGCCGTGGCGAGAACGGGCGTGGCTCCGACCAGTACGGCGCGGCGGCCGAAGACATCGTGATGCGCATGCCGATGGGCACTGTGATCACCGACACCGAGACCAACCAGGTCGTTGCCGAGTTGCTTGTGCCCGACGAGAAGGTGCTGATCGTCAAGGGCGGCGACGGCGGCTTCGGTAACCTGCATTTCAAGACCAGCACGAACCGCGCGCCGCGCCAGAAGACGCCGGGTTGGCCGGGCGAGCAGAAGAAGCTGAAGCTCGAACTGAAGGTGCTCGCCGATGTCGGCCTGCTTGGCATGCCGAATGCCGGCAAGTCGTCGCTGATCACCGCGATCTCGAACGCGCGGCCGAAGATTGCCGATTACCCGTTCACCACCCTGCATCCGAACCTCGGCGTCGTGCGCGTCGCGCCGGAGCAGAGCTTCGTGGTCGCCGACATTCCGGGTCTGATCGAAGGTGCTTCCGAAGGCGCGGGCCTCGGGCACCTGTTCCTGCGCCACCTCCAGCGCACGCACTTGCTGCTGCACCTCGTCGATTTCGCACCGTTCGACGACGCGATCGATCCGGTCGCGCAGGCGAAGGCGATCGTCGGCGAGCTGAAGAAGTACGACCAAGCGCTGTTCGAGAAGCCGCGCTGGCTGGTGCTGAACAAGATGGACATGGTGCCGCTCGAAGAGCGCGAGAAGCGTGTCAAGGACTTCGTCAAGCGCTTCAAGTGGAAGGGCCCGGTGTTTCAGATTTCGGCGCTGACCCGCGAAGGCTGCGAGCCGCTGATCCGTGCGATCTACAAGCACGTCGCGGCGCTGAAGAACGTGGTGCCGGACGATCCCGATCCGCGTTTCGACGAGGCACCTGCCAACTCGGCCCCATGAGAGCGGCGCTGAAAGACGCCCGCCGCATCGTCGTCAAGGTCGGCTCCAGCCTGGTGACGAACGAAGGCCGTGGCGTCGACGCCGAGGCGGTCGGCAACTGGTGCCGGCAGATGGCGGTGCTCGCGGGCCAAGGGCGCGAAGTGGTGATGGTGTCGAGCGGCGCAATCGCCGAGGGCATGAAGCGCCTTGGCTGGACGACGCGGCCGAAGGAGGTCCACAAACAGCAGGCCGCCGCAGCCGTCGGTCAGATGGGCCTTGCGCAAATCTACGAGTCGAAGCTGCGCGAGCACGGCATGGGCAGCGCGCAGGTGCTGCTGACACATGCCGATCTGGCCGATCGCGAGCGCTACCTGAACGCGCGCTCGACGCTGCTGACCTTGCTGTCGCACAAGGTCATCCCGGTGATCAACGAGAACGACACGGTCGTCGTCGACGAGATCAAGTTCGGCGACAACGACACGCTGGGCGCGCTGGTCGCGAACCTGGTCGACGCCGATGCGCTCGTGATCCTGACTGACCAGCGCGGCCTGTATTCAGCCGATCCCCGCAAGGAACCGGACGCGCGCTTCGTCGGTGAAGCGCGCGCCGGCGATCCCGAGCTCGAACGCATGGCCGGCGGCGCGGGTTCGAGCCTCGGTCGCGGCGGCATGCTGACGAAGATCCTCGCGGCCAAGCGCGCGGCGCGCAGCGGTGCGAGCACGGTCATCGCGTACGGGCGCGAGGTCGACGTGCTGATTCGCCTCGCCAGCGGCGAGGCGATCGGCACCGCGCTGATCGCACCGACGCAGAAGCTGGCGGCGCGCAAGCAATGGATGGTCGATCACTTGCAATTGCGCGGCACGGTCGTGATCGACGACGGTGCGGCGCGCAAGGTGCGCGACGAAGGCAAGAGCCTGTTGCCGATCGGCGTGACCGAGGTGCAGGGCGAGTTCCACCGCGGCGACGTGATCGCGGTACGTGGCCTCAACGGCGCCGAGCTCGCGCGCGGCCTGTCGAACTACGGCAGCAGTGAAGCGCGGCTGATCGCGCGCAAGCCGTCGGGCGAGTTCGAAAAGCTGCTCGGCTACACGGCCGAGTCGGAGCTGATCCACCGCGACAACCTCGTCTTGGCGTAGCCGGGGATCAGTCGGGCGGCTTCCCCACCGACGGCAGCGGCATCGCCAACGACTCGCTTCCCGGCTGAGCCTCGTCGTGGTACGTCGGCCCATCATCGCGATGGTGCGGGCGCATTCCCGAACGCAGGTAGCGGTTGTGATGCGTGCCGCGCGGCAAGAAGCGCGCGAGCTCGGTCAGCGCCATCTGGTACACATCGCGCTTGAACTCGATCACCAACTCGAGCGGAACCCAGTACTCGTTCCAGCGCCAGGCGTCGAACTCGGGGTGATCGGTCGCGCGCAGGTTCATGTCGCAGTCGCGACCGGTCAGCTGAAGCAGGAACCAGATCTGCTTCTGGCCGCGGTAGTGGCCGCGCGCGTCGCGCCGGATGAAGTGAGTCGGCACCTCGTAGCGCAGCCAGTCGCGCGTGCGCGCAACGATGCGCACGTGGTCTTGAGAGAGCCCCACTTCTTCGTGGAGCTCGCGGAACATCGCCTGCTCGGGCGTCTCGCCGTAGTTGATGCCCCCTTGCGGGAACTGCCAGGAGTGGGTGCGTATCCGTTTGCCCCAGAACACCTGATTCTTCTGGTTGAGCAGGACGATGCCGACGTTGGGTC
>JANXVK010000104.1 GCA_025351675.1 Rhizobacter sp. | reverse complement strand
AACAGGCTGACCCCGTTGAAGACCTGCATCGCTGCAATGTCGAGATTCATTCGAGTGCCCCGGAAAGTTCATCGCAGCGGCCGGCGCGAAGCCACGCCGGCCGCTGTCTGTCGAGCGTCGTCGTTACAGCTTCGGGAACGGGTTGGGTTCGATCAGCCCCGATTCCCAGACGATGTCGAACTGGCCGTCGGCGCGGGCGCGACCGATTCGCACCTTCTTCGCGACGTGATGGTTGGTCGGGTGCATCCGCACCAAGCCTTCGGGCGCGTTGAGTTCGACTCCGCCTGAGGCTGCCACCACCTTGTCGATGTCGAACGACTTGGCCTTTTCTACCGCTTTCTTCCAGAGGTAGACGCAGTTGTAGGCCACCTGCATCGGGTCGCCAATCACGCGATCGGCACCGTACTTGGCCTTGAAGGCCTTCACGAACTTGTCGTTCTCGGGCGACTTGATGCTCTGGAAGTAGCCCATGCACGCGTAGTAGCCGACCGCGTTGTCCTTGCCGATCCCTTCGATCTCGTTCTCGGAGACGACGGTCGACAGCAGCACTTGTTTCGTGCCGTCAAGCCCCGCAGCGCGCAGCTGCTTGTAGAAGGCGACGTTCGAGCCGCCGACCACGGTGCTGTAGATGCAGTCAGGCTTGGCCGCCTTGATCTTGTTGATGATCGAAGAAAACTCGGTGTGGCCCAGCGGCGCATATTCTTCGCCGAGCACCTTGCCGCCTGCCTTCACGATCGTCGGCTTCGCAATCTTGTTGCAGGTGCGCGGGTAGATGTAGTCGGAGCCGACCAGGAAGAAACTCTTGCCCTTTTCACGCGCCAGCCAATCGACCGCAGCGATGACGGACTGGGTTGCTTCCTGCGACCCGTAGATGACGTGCTTGTCCTCTTCCTGTCCCTCGTAATAGGTCGGGTAGTAGAGCAGGCCCTTGGCTTGGTTCAGCACTGGCAGCACGGCCTTGCGCGATGCCGAGGTGTAGCAACCGATGATTGCCGCGACCTTGTCGCGCTCGATCAGCTTGCGGGCCTTCTCGGCGAAGGTTGGGTTGTCGCTGGCGCCGTCTTCGATCACCAGTTCGATTTTTTTGCCGAGAACGCCGCCGCTGGCATTGATTTCCTCGACGGCCATCTTCTCGGCGTCGACCAGCGAGGCCTCGGCAATCGCGATCGTGCCCGATAGCGAATGCAGGAGGCCCAGCTTCACCGTGTCCTGCGCACTGGCAGTCAACGGGGCAAGCATTGCGGCGCTGGTAGCGCCCAACACGATGGCTGAGCCACCGGTCTTGATGAATTGGCGGCGATTGAACTCGGTCATGGTCTGACTCCTCGGCTCGACTGTTGTGATCGCCAGCGGCCCAACTGCCGATAGCGCTTTATGAACAAGCGTTGCCTCCCTGCCGGTTGGTTCCAAGTTCTCGCGGTCAAAGCTCCGCGCAGGCCGCGGTTGCAGCCGATCAAGAAACATGGAATTGCCGACCCAAAGCAAAAAGGGTCCGAGCCGGTGTTATCCGGTTCGGACCCTTGTTGGCCTGCGCCTGACTGGCAATGCTGGCAGTCGACGCTGAATTGGGGAGACGACTACTCGTCCCTCGAGATTTTCGCCGACTATTTCTAGTACGCAACAGTCGGGATAACCCCAGTTTAATTGAAAGCTCTTGAACCGCCCGGGGTTTTAAGGAGACTCCAACTCTTGGGAAGGTCGAGCCATGCCGTCATTGAATCCATCGCGCCCAAGATTGGCTGCGATGCGCAGGCCCTGCGCAAATGCGTCGAGCGCGATGAGGTTTTGGTTGATGGGTTGCGCTTCAGTGCAAACCAGAGAAGCGACAACCTATCTGATTTAGGGGGCCGGGAGCGCGAACCGCTGCCAAGCTGTTGCGCCAAGTGCATTTCCACTGCACGCCCAAGCGCGCGAGTCGGCTGGCGCGTTCCGGCGGTGGCGGCGCACAGGCGGGCGCAGCCGGCAGCCCGGGGCGCTCTTTGCCCTGTCGGTTACGGCCGCCCGGTCACGCGTTGCACCATGGCGTAGAGCGCCGACATCTGCAGACCGCTCTTGATCGCGTAGTCGGGGTAGTATTGGTTCGAGTATCCCCACCAGTCGAAGCACCCGTTTGGATTCGTCGTGTTGGGTGCGGACGATGCGACAGTGTCCGGATAGAGCACAACGAGCCTGTTCGTGTCTGCCCACTCGTTGATGCCGGCCTGCGCCACCCAGCGGTTCCCGATAAGGGAGGCTTGTTGCTTGCAGCCGTGGAGTGCCATCACCAATCCGCATTCTTGCCCTTGCGAACAGGCCTTCGGGACAAAAACGCCGCCGGTCGTGCTCATCGAGAGGTTCACGGAAGAGCCGAATTCTGTTTGGTCAAAGGGGGCCAAGGTTCCCCGCAGGGCACCGTTGTTGCGCGGGTTGAGCCCGCCAAGAAACATCGTGAGCCATGTTTTGACCGAGTCGTAGACCTGTCCGTTCACCGAGCAATTCACCATGAAAGGGGTGCCTGTGGTGCCGCAAGCCAGCTCACCCTCCGGCGATTCCCAGCCATGCGCCGCAGGAAAGCTGTTGTCGAAGTGCACGTTCGCGCCGTAGTACTTGTACTGCGTGTTCAGATCCGCCATCTCGAGCGGATGAACCGTCTTGTCGAGCGTTCCAGACCACAGGTAGACGGGCTGGCCCTGCAGATTCGTGGCTGCATCGATGGATCCGAGCGCCGACTGCGCGTCCAGATACGCCACGGACTCGGCCAGCGTACTGTTGTACGACGCCTGGTCCGTCGCAAGCGTCAGGCCCCCGCAGTTGGCCAGCGCGGTCGCGGCGCCCCCGGCCCCGGCGCACCAGTAGACGCCGCCTGCGTAGATCGCCGCCCCCTTGAAGATCGACGAATGGGCCACGTGCATTTGCACTGCCGCGAAGCCACCCGAAGAGATGCCCGCGACAAAGACCTTGGACGGATCGATGTTGTACTGCCTCAGCTTGACCACCGCCGGGGCGAGCGGCACGACCGCCAGGATCGACGCGCGAGGGGAAACTTGAAGGGCGCTGGTGCCGTTGCCGGCCGAATCGCCTCCGCCGCCGCAACCCGCGACCCCGACTGCGGTGCCGATCGCGACCCCGATGGCCAACATGGGCCGCAGACCAAGCACTGTGTTCATTTGGAGTTCCTCGTCATTGTGCAAAACCGGACACGCATCAACTGCCACCTGATTCGGCCGACGCGCAGAGCGTTTTGTCCCGTGGTTTGCAGGATAGCCTGACATCGCGTTGCCAACATCGCTGACCTCAGGCGCTTCGCAGTCCCAGCCCCTGACGCCAGCCGGCCGTGCCGCACGCCGCGTGCCCGCATCGCCTCCCTGCCGAGCGGCCGGACGTCTGTACGAACCGAGTCGCGTGCCGACGCGGCTGCCTGAATTGTTGAGCAGCGATCCGATACCGATGGGCGCATCGTCAAGGTTCACCCGCCTGCGGCGCTGAACCCATCACGCGCCGAGCCGCTTGTCGCGATGCAGCACGATCGCGAGGCGCCGGATCGCGGCCGGCAGCCGTGTCTTCAGTTCGACCAGCGAACCCTCGGCGAGCGCCGGCGCGACGGCGTGGCGTGAGAGGAAACCAAGCGCCGTGCCGGCGACGACGAGCCGCTTGATCGTCTCGGGGCTGCCGAGTTCGTAGGCCACGTTCGCGTGGCCGAGGTGCTCGACGAGCCAGCGGTCGGCGGCCTCGCGCGTCCCCGAGCCGCTTTCGCGCAGCGCCCATTCGGCATCGCGCTCGAAGGCCGCGACCGACGCGATCACGTCGCGGGTCGGTCTAGCTGCGGCGGTACACCTCGCCGCGATGCCCCACCCGGATCACCTCGACGACGACCCATTCGTCGTGGATCTCGTACACGATGCGGTACACGCCCT
>JANXVK010000101.1 GCA_025351675.1 Rhizobacter sp. | reverse complement strand
GCTGGCCATGGCCTTGAACTCGGCGGACAGGTCGGTCATGGTCGTGTCTCCTGTCGTGCTCAGACGACCTTGATGTTGTTCAGTGCGGGGTCGCCGGGGGGATAGCGCAGCTTCAAGCCGGTCAGCACCTGTTTCATCACGGTGGCGATCATCAGGTTGCGGTGGGTTTTCGAGTCGGCCGGCACGATGGTCCACGGCGCCCACGGCGTGCCGGTGGCAGCCACCGCCGCACTGTAGGCCGTCTGGTAGGCGTCCCACTGCTTGCGCGCATCGAGGTCGCCGAGCGCGAACTTCCAGTGCTTGGTCGGATCGTCGAGCCGCTCCTGCAGGCGCACGCGCTGCTCGTCCTTCGAGATGTGCAGCAGGAACTTGACGATCACCGTGCCGGTCTCGGTCAGCATGCGCTCGAAGTCGTTGATCTGCGCATAGCGCTGCCGGGTTTGCGCCGGCGTGATCCAGCCGCTGACCGGCGGCACCAGCACGTCTTCGTAGTGGCTGCGGTTGAAGATCGTCACCTCGCCGTTGCCGGGCACCTGGCCGTGGATGCGCCAGAGGTAGTCGCGTGCGCTTTCGGGCTCGGTCGGCGCTTTCCAGCCCACGGTGTGCACGCCGAGCGCGCTCATCTGGCCGAAAACGCCGCGGATCGTGCCGTCCTTGCCGCTGGTGTCGGTGCCTTGCAGCACCACCAGCAGCTTGAAGCGCTTGTCGGCGTAGAACAGGTTTTGCAGCGCGTCGAGTTCGGTCGCGAGCGCGGCGGTCGCTTCCTTGTCGCGCGTCTTGTCGCCGCTGCCGAAAGGCTTCGCGGCGGGGTCGAAACGCTTCAGGGCGAACGTCGTGGCGCGTTGTTGCAGCGCAGCGCCGAACTGATAGTCCGCCAACAGGGGTGTCTTCTTTGCCACGCTGCCTCCCGGTGTTCGTTAATTGACGTATACGTCAAATAGCGAGTGTATCGCCTCGCTGTCGCCGTCCCGGCATACTTGACGGATGGATGCAACCCTGACCCGCCACGATGTCGTCATCATGGGCGGCGGCCTCGCCGGCCTGACCCTCGCGCTGCAGCTCAAGCAGCAGTTCGCCGACATTGATGTGTTGGTCGTGGAGCGACGCACCCACCCCGTGCCCGAAGCGGCGCACAAGGTCGGCGAGTCGTCGGTCGAGATCGGCGCGCACTACTTCAGCAAGGTGCTCGGCCTGAAGGATCACCTCGATCAAGCGCAGTTGCGCAAGTTCGGCTTTCGGTTTTTCTTCTCCGAGGGCCGGCGTGACATCGACCAGGTCACCGAGATCGGCGCGAGCCGCTTTCTCTCAGTGCCGAGCTACCAGATCGACCGCGGCATCTTCGAGAACTTCCTGGGCGAAGAGGTGCAGCGGCGCGGCATCCGTTTCGTCGACAGCGCAATCGTGCGCAGCATCGAGCTGTCGGAAGACGACACGCCGCATCGCCTGAGCTTCGAGGTGGCCGGCGAGACGCGGCAGGTCAGCGCGCCTTGGGTCGTCGATGCCAGCGGGCGCGCCGGGCTGATCAAGCGCAAGCTCGGCTTGGCGCAAGACAACTCGCACCACGCGCATGCGGTCTGGTTTCGCATCAAGGACCGCATCGACGTTGACCACTGGACGGACAACATCGAGTGGCGCGAGCGCTGCGACCCGCAGGCACGCTGGCTCTCGACCAACCATTTCTGCGGCGCCGGCTACTGGGCCTGGCTGATCCCGCTGGCCTCGGGCTCGCATTCGGTGGGCATCGTCGCCGACCCGCGCATCCACCCGCTCGAGACGATGAATACCTTCGAGAAGTCGATGGACTGGCTCGAGAAATACCAACCGCGCATGTTCGACGCGCTCGACGACAAGCGCCACCTGCTGCAAGACTTCGCGTTTTTCCGCAAGTTCTCCTACGGCTGCAAGCAGGTCTTCTCGGCCCACCGCTGGGCGCTCACCGGCGAGGCGGGCCTGTTCCTCGACCCGTTTTACTCGCCCGGCAGCGACTTCATCGCGATCAGCAACACCTACATCACCGAGCTGATCGCGATGGACCGCGCCGGCCAACGGCTGGGCGCGCACGCGCAACTCTACGACCAGATCTACCACTCGTTCTACGAGAGCACGCTCGCGCTGTACACCGACCAGTACCCGCTGTTCGGTGACCCCGAGGTGATGCCGGTCAAGGTGATCTGGGACTACACCTACTACTGGGGCGTGCTCGCGCAGTTTTTCTTTCAGAACCGGCTCACCGATCTGGGCGCCTTGAGCGCGCTGCGCGACGAGCTCGCGCATTGCCAGAAACTCAACTTGGCGGTGCAGACCTTCATGCGCGAGTGGTCGACCTTCAGCGAGAAGAAGAACCCGGCCGTGATGCTCGACCAAGCCTCGCTGCCGTGGTTCGCCGAACTCAACCGCAGCTTGAACGACACGCTCGACGACGCGCAGTTCCGCGCGCGCATTCGGGCGTCGACCGTGCAGCTGGACGCGCTCGCCACCGAGATGCTGGAGCGCGCCTGCGCCGAGCACCCGGCCCTGGACGGCAGCGCGCTGCGCGCCCTGCTGGCGCCGTCGCGGCTGGCGGTGCGTGCCGAGCCGGCGCTGCTCGCCGACTTCGCCTGAAGCCACCCCGCCCCGACCGGCTCGTCGGCGGGCGGTGACATCGCCCGCTTGGCGTGGCGGGCACGACCACCCCGCCGGCCAAGGATTGGCGGCACAATCACGCCGGTTGAAAAGCTGCGGTCCGTGGCTGAGCAAGGCCGCCGAGCCTTCACCGGATCGCACGAACGACAGGAGGACTGGCGTGGGCGCAGACACGATTCCGATCAAGACCCCCGACGGGCAGGCCGAGCTCGCGACGCGCCAGCGCCGCGTCAGCCAGCGCCACCGCACCGTACTGTTCCTGATCGACGGCAAGCGCAGCGCGACCGAGGTTCGCGCGCTGGCCCTGAAGGCCGGCGTGCCCGAGAACTGCTTCGATGAGTTGCTCGCGATGGGCCTGATCATGTTGTCCGAGCCGATGCTCTCGTTGCCGCGCGACGCCCCACCGGCACATGCCGACGTGCTGCACGTCGACCTGCCGCTGTCGGGGTTTCGTGCGGACGGCGTCGGTGTCGGCGCGGTCGCCGACTCGTTGCTGCCGCCGTCGCGCACGCTGTACCCGACGCTGTCGACCGATTCGACGCTCGGCGACTCGCCGGTGCCCGACGCCTGGCTGTCGTCCGGTGCCGGAGCGGCCGACCCGAGCGACCCGGTGGTGGCCGAGGCGCGGTCGATCCTGCTTCGCGCGGTGCGCGCCGAGGCGCCGCTGGCTGGTTCGCTGACCCTGCTGCGCCTGCGCCGCGCGCGCACGCGCGAAGAACTCGAGGCACTGCTCGACGAGGTCGAGGCGCGCATCACCAAACCGCACCGCGCGCTGGCCGCAGGCCAGACCATGCGCCGTGTGCGGCATCTGCTGGGCATCCGGAGCGATTCGTCGGTGGCGCCGGCCTGATCCATTTGACCGACAATCCGCGCCATGAGCTTTCTCGCGATCGACGTCGGCAACACCCGGTTGAAGTGGGCGCAGTACACCTCGCCGAAGCCCGGTGCCACCTTGCTGAACCACGGCGCGGTGTTTCTCGAAACCATCGATGACTTGGCCGAGAAGGAATGGCGCGCGCTGCCGGCGCCCGGCAGCATGCTGGGCTGCGTGGTGGCCGGCGAGGGCGTCAAGCGCCGGGTCGAGGAGCAACTGGAAATTTGGGATGTCGAGCCGCGCTGGGTCGTCTCCGGCGCCTCGGCCTGCGGCGTCACCAACAGCTACGACCACCCGAGCCGGCTCGGCGTCGACCGCTGGGTCGCGCTGATCGGTGCGCGCCATCGCGTGCTCGCGCAGGGGCCGGCGCGGCCGGCGCTTGTCGTGATGGTCGGCACGGCGGTGACGGTCGACGCGCTGGACGCGAGCGGGCGCTTTCTCGGCGGGCTGATCCTGCCCGGCTTCGGGTTGATGCTGCGCGCGCTCGAGATGGGCACGGCCGGCCTGAAGGCGCCGACCGGCGAGGCGGTTGACTTCCCGACCAACACCAGCGATGCGCTGATGAGCGGCGGCGCCGATGCCATCGCCGGTGCCGTGGAGCGCATGCACCGCAAGCTGCTCGAGCGCACTGGCCAGGAGCCCGCACTGATGATGAGCGGCGGCGCGGCCGTCAAGCTCGTGACGATCACCGATCTGCCGTTCGAAACAGTTGATACGTTGATCTTCGACGGGCTGCTGCAATTGCAGTCGCACCGCCTTGCTTTCTGACCTCGTGCGCTACAGGATGTAGCGAGACAAGTCTTCGTTCTTCGCCAACTCGGCGAGCTTGGCGTTGACAACGTCGGCGTCGATCGTCACCGTCTGGCCTTCGCGGTTGGGGGCGTCGAAGCTCACTTCGTCGAGCAGCCGCTCCATCACGGTCGACAGGCGCCGCGCGCCGATGTTTTCGGTGCGCTCGTTCACATCGAATGCGATCTGCGCGATGCGGCGAATCGCCTCGGGCTGCAGTTCGAGCGTCACGCCTTCGGTCGCGAGCAGCAGCGTGTACTGCTTGACGAGGCTGGCGTGCGTCTGCGTCAGGATCGCCTCGAAATCGTCGACGCTGAGCGAACCGAGTTCGACCCGGATCGGGAAACGACCCTGCAGCTCCGGGATCAGGTCGCTCGGCTTGCTGAGGTGGAACGCGCCTGACGCGATGAACAGCATGTGGTCGGTCTTGACCATGCCGTACTTGGTGGTCACGGTCGTGCCTTCGACCAGCGGCAGCAGGTCGCGCTGCACGCCCTGACGCGACACCTCGGCGCTGCCCGAATCCACCCTTGACGTGACCTTGTCGATCTCGTCGATGAAGACGATGCCGTTCTGTTCGGCGTTCGCGAGCGCGGCGGTCTTGACCTCGTCGTCATTGACGAGCTTTGCGGCTTCTTCCTCGATCAGCAGCTTGTGCGCGTCGGCGATGCGCAGCTTGCGCACCTTCTTCTTCCCGCCGCCGGCGTTCGCGAACAGGCCCTTGAGCTGCTCGGTCATCTCTTCCATGCCGGGCGGACCCATGATCTCGAGCGACTGCTTCGCGTCGGCGACTTCGATTTCGATTTCCTTGTCGGCCAGCAGCCCTTCGCGCAGGCGCTTGCGCATCACTTGGCGCGCGGTGCTCTCTTGCCCACGCTCCGGCTCGATCTTCGGCACCGACGCGCTCAGGCCGAACTCGTTGCCCGAACTGCCGGAACCACGAGCAGGCGGCACCAGGATGTCGAGCACGCGGTCTTCGGCGGCGTCTTCGGCGCGCGCACGGTGCTGACGCATCGCGTTCTCGCGCTCCTGCTTGACGGCCATGTCGACCAGGTCGCGGATGATCGAATCGACATCCTTGCCGACATAGCCGACCTCGGTGAACTTGGTCGCCTCGACCTTGATGAAGGGCGCATCGGCCAGCTTGGCCAAGCGGCGCGCGATTTCGGTTTTGCCGACGCCGGTCGGCCCGATCATCAGGATGTTCTTCGGCGTGATCTCGGCGCGCATCGGCTCGGCGACCTGCTGGCGGCGCCAGCGGTTGCGCAGCGCGATCGCGACCGCGCGTTTCGCGCCATGCTGGCCGACGATGTGGCGGTCGAGTTCGGAGACGATCTCCTGCGGGGTCATGCTGGATTTCATAGTGACTTTGTGAAACAACGAAGCGGAGCGGGCCGAGCGCTGGGCCGCTCCCGAGCCGGCCCGTATCCCCTCGGGGATCGACCGACGTACTCGTCGGGCGAGGGGCCGTCATGACTAGTCCAGCGTCTCGATGATGTGGTTCTGGTTCGTGTAGATGCACAGCTCGCCGGCGATCTCGAGCGACTTCTTCACGACGTCGTGGGCCGACAGTTCGGTGTTCGACAGCAGGCCACGTGCCGCGGCGTGCGCATACGCGCCGCCCGAGCCGATCGAGACGATGCCGTGCTCCGGTTCGAGCACGTCGCCGTTGCCGGTGATGATCAGCGAGGCTTCGCGGTCGGCGACGGCGAGCATCGCCTCCAGGCGGCGCAGCACGCGGTCGGTGCGCCAGTCTTTCGTCAGCTCGATCGCGGCGCGCACGAGGTGGCCTTGGTGTTTTTCGAGCTTGGCCTCGAAGCGCTCGAACAAGGTGAACGCATCGGCGGTGGCGCCGGCGAAACCCGCCAGCACCTGATCGCGGTAGAGCTTGCGCACCTTGCGGGCCGACGACTTGACGACGATCGTGCCCAGCGTGACCTGGCCGTCACCGCCGAGTGCGACCACATTGCCGCGGCGCACGCTCAGGATGGTCGTGCCGTGATAGTTTTCCATCGGGAGAAGATAGGTCCGAAGCGGGGAAGGTCAAGGGACAAGGCGGGGATTCATCGGTGCCACCGGCCGAGCGCCGGGCCACCATGGGTCACGAAGAGGCCCACTTCGTGGACCGCTGCCGGCCCGACCCCCACGGGGGGTGGCTGCGTACCCGCAGTCGGGAGCTCCATCTACACGGTGCGGACTTTGACTTTCGCGTGGTCGTTGATGCCCATCGCGCCGAAGAACAGCGCGACCATCCGGTGCGCCTCGATGAAGCGCACGCTGCGGTTCTCGCTGCGCCGCGCCAGTACCCAGTTCAGCAGGTCGCCGGCGGCGATGAAGTCGACGCGGATCAGGCGCGCGCACGAGACGTTGATGATGCTTGCGACGCCGAGCTCGGCGTCCATCTTCTTCAGCGTCGAGCCGATGTCGCCGACGAGCTGACCCGAGAGCTCGACCGTACCGACCTGCACCAAGCCGGTGTCTTCGGTCAGCCGCGATTCGAGGAAGCTGGTCGACACGTCGCTGACCACCGACATCGGCGGCGACACCGTCGTGTTGCCGGCACCGGCGCCACTGACCCGCACCTGGCAGCGTGCCGGCTCCCACGAGGGCGGCGAGACTTCGTAGGTGACGCAGTAGTCGATCGCCGCTTCGTCGAACTGGTCGGGCCGGTTCGCCATGCGCAGTGCGTCGAGCCGCACCTGCCAGTAGGCCGGGTCGGCGTCGCGCACGCCGTTCGGCGCGGATTCGGCGAGCACCGCGAACAGGCGTTCACCGCCGAGCCAGCGCATGTCGAGATCCTGGCCGATCCAGTTGCGAAAGAGCTCGGACAGGCGCGTGCACGCTTCGGCATCGATGCTGCGCAGTGCGCTCCAGTCGAACACCCAAGGCAGCGGCATCTGCAGCGAGACCGACGCCAGCCGGGCGACCGCCTCCGGGTCGATGTGATCGGGGCTGTTCCAGCCGACTTGGCCTTCGATCCGCCGGCCGCGCGGCCGATCTTCGCTGGCGGCTTCGGCCACCAGCTTGGGCAGCGAGAACCATTGCGGCGCCGACCAGCCGAACTGTTGGGCGTACTCGAGCGCGAGGCTCTCGAACTTGGGCTGCTGGCCGATCGCGCGATACAGGTCGAACAGCACCAGCCAAGTCTCGGCGTGCTGGGCGCGCGCCCCGCCGAGCGCGATCAGCGTTGACAAGGCGTGCTCGCATTGATCGAAATCGGAGTTCGCGAACGCAATCACCGCCTCATCGAGCTCGGGGTCGTGCGCGACATCGGTCAGCTCCTGCGGCGTCAGGCTCGGCAGGTTGCCGGCCGCCGAATCGAACCTGATCGAGCTCAGCGGCGAGACGCCGCTGCCCATCACGACCGGCGACGTGGCCATCGGCATCGCGCGCTCGGTCATGAAGTCGTCGACCTTGCCGCCGTCGAGGTTGGCGGCCACGGTCGACGGCGGTGCCGCGTGCTTGCTCCGCGCGTCCATCGCGGCGGGTTCGGTCGGGGCGTTGTAGAACTCGGGCGTGCGGCGGGTCGAGTGGCCGGGATACGACGCGTCGCCGACCATCTGCTGCTCGATCTCGTCGATCTTGGCCTTGACGCCGATGTCGGCCTTGGCGCCGCTTTCGACGAGCTTGACCTCCGAGTCGTCGAGTCGCGACGAGCCGCCGAGCGCGGCGAGTTGCTCGCCCGTGAGGCCTTCACGACGCACCTTGCGCAGCATGTCGAACTCGCGCTTGCGGACGAAGTCGTTGCGCCGCTTGCGCTCGATCATCGCCTTCAGCTCGCCCTTCGCGAACTCGGTCTCGCGCAGGTCTTCGGCAGGCACGCCGAGCTCTGCCCACTCCGTGGTCGGGTTGGCGACGAACTTGACGACCTTGCGGAAGAAGCTGGTCGTGTCTTTCGGGTCCGACATGTCGCGGGCTCGCAGGCTCCCAAGTGAAATCAAGGCTGCTGGCCCGCGCGCACGGCGGGCCGTACCAGCTCAGTCGCCGAACATCTTCTGCTTGAGTTCGCGCCGCTGCTGGGCTTCGAGGGACAGTGTAGCGGTCGGCCGCGCGATCAAACGGCCGAGGCCGATCGGTTCGCCGGTTTCGTCACAGAAGCCGTAGTCGCCCGTATCGATGCGCTGCAGCGACTGCGAAATCTTCTTCAGCAGCTTGCGTTCACGGTCGCGGGTGCGCAGTTCAAGCGCGTGTTCCTCCTCGATGGTGGCGCGATCGGCCGGGTCGGGCACGATCGAGGTGTCTTCGCGGAGGTGCTCGGTGGTTTGACCGGCATTGCTGAGCAGGTCGTCCTTCAGCGTCTGCAGTTTGACGCGGAAAAATTCGAGCTGCTTGTCGTTCATGTACTCCGATTCCGGCATCGCCAAGACTTCGGGTTCGGTCAACTCGCGGCCGGTCTTGGATTTCCAGGCGTTCGCGAGTTTCGGGTCGGACTTCTGCGCGTGGCGCGGTGTGTCGAGTTCGAGATTGCTGTTCATCTGCCGAGTCGGTGGCCGAGGCGGCGCAAAGCGGTCGGCGAATCGGGACGTGGGCGGGGGCAGCGGGGCTTGCACCTGCGGCGCCGGGTATTTGGAGGCGCCACGGCCCTTTTTGGGTGCGACCGGGGCGGGGGTGAGAGCGGGCGCGGTGGCGACGACGACAGGAGCAGGTGCGGGTTTCATCACGGGGGACTTGGGAGCGGCCGCGGCAGCGGCCTTGGCAGGAGCCGCAGCGGGTTTTGCTGCGGCGGCGGGCGCGGCCGCGGGTTTGGCGCGAGCCGGCGTGGCCTTCGTGGGCGCCGGGGCGGGCTTCTTCGCGGCGACCGGTTTTGCCGGCGCCTTTGCAGTCGCCTTGGCCGGCGTTGGCTTCTTCGGGGGCGCTTTCGGGGCCGGTGTCTTGCTCACAGCGTTCTCCTCGCGTCGGCGGTTATTCCCTGTGCACAGGGGCGGGTCTTCGGCCGCCGCGGATTGTAGCCACGTTGCAGCGCAGCAAGCGGCGAAACTTCACGGCCCGGGCCGCGTGTGCAACAAGGTCAAACCAGGCAGCCTTCGAGGCCCTGAAGAAAAATGTCTTTCGGCAGATCAAGGCCGATGAACACCATCTTGCTCGTCTTTTTTTCGCCCGGCGCCCACTTCGGGCCCAGATCGCTGCCCATCAACTGGTGCACGCCTTGGAAGATCACCTTGCGATCGCTGCCTTTCATGTTGAGCACGCCCTTGTAACGCAGCATCTTCGGTCCGTAGACCTGCACGATCGCGCCCAAAAAGTCTTCGAGCTTGGCGGGATTGAAGGCCTTGTCGGCCTTGAAGACGAAGGATTTCACGTCGTCGTCGTGCACATGGTGGTGCGGATGGTCGCAGTGCTCGCCGTGTTCATGGTCATGGTGGTCGGCGTCGTGCCCGGCGTGAGCGTGCGGGTCGGCGTTCAGGAATTCCGGGTCGATGTCGAGCTTGGCATTCAGGTTGAAGCCGCGCAGGTCGAACACATCGGCCAGCGGCACCTCGCCGAAGTTCACCTTCGTTTGCTTGGCTCGCGGGTTCATGTGCTTGATGCGGTGGATCAGCGCATCGACCGTCTTGGCGTCGACCAGATCGGTCTTGCTGATGAAGATCTGGTCGGCGAATCCGATCTGGCGGCGCGCCTCCTGGCGATCGTCGAGCTGCTGGTCACCGTGCTTGGCGTCGACCAAGGTCAGGATCGAGTCGAGCAGGTAGCTCTCGGCGATCTCGTCGTCCATGAAGAACGTCTGTGCCACCGGGCCGGGATCGGCCAGGCCGGTGGTCTCGATCACGACGCGGTCGAAGTCGAGCTCGCCTTTGCGCTTTTTCTCGGCCAGGTCGGCGAGCGTGG
>JANXVK010000048.1 GCA_025351675.1 Rhizobacter sp. | reverse complement strand
CCGGCCCGCCTCGATCCGGATGCAAGGCTCGCGCACGAACTCCGGGCGGCACCAGTTCAGCGTCGTCGCGCGCTCGGCCAGCGCGGCGAGCGCGTCGATGTTGGCGAGCGCGCGAGCCAATGCCGAGAGCGATTCGATGTGCGCCTGCAACTGATCCAGCAGTTGCTCGTACAGCAGCTTCTCGCGCGCCAGCGCACGGTCTTGCGCCGACAGCGCCTTGTCCTCGAAGGTCTTCAGCTCCGGCGTGATGAAGCGCTCGGCGTTCTTCAAGGTCTGGCGGCGCTGGTAGTCGGCCGGCACCTTGCTCGCCTGGCCTTGCGTGACCTCGATGTAGAAACCGTGCACCTTGTTGAACTGGACGCGCAGGTTCGTGATGCCGGTGCGCGCGCGCTCGCGCGCTTCGAGCTCGAGCAGGAACGCGTCGCAGTTCTGGCCGATGCCGCGCAATTCGTCGAGGTCGGCGTCGAAGCCGGGTGCGATCACGCCGCCGTCTCGAAGCAGCACGGCGGGTTCGTCGGCGATCGCGTCGGCCAGCAGTTTCAGAATCTCGGCCGGCGGCGTCAGCGCCTCGCCGAGCATGTCGAGCAACGTGGCTTCGCCGAGCGGCACCTGCTCGCTCAGTGCGGGCAGCGCGTGCAGCGTCGCGCGCAGGCCGGCGAGCTCGCGCGGGCGCACCTGACGCAGCGCGACGCGCGCGGTGATGCGCTCGACATCGCTGACGCCGCGCAGCGCGTCGCGCAACTCGCTCACGCGCGCAATGTGCAGCGCGTCGATCGCGTCGTGGCGCTGGGTTGCGGCGCGGCGCTCGCGCCCCGGGTGCGTAAGCCAGTGACGCAGCGCCCGCGAGCCCATGCCGGTGCGGCAGGTGTCGATCAGCGAGAGCAGGGTCGGGGCATCCTCGCCGCGCAAGGTCTGCGTCAATTCGAGGTTGCGGTGCGTCGTCGGCGGCAGGTCGAGCAGGTCGCTGGCGCGCTGGACTTCGAGCGTGCGCACGTGGGCGAGCGCCTGGCCCTGCGTGTGCTCGGCGAAGCTCAGCAGCGCGGCGCCGGCGGCCTGCGCCGCGCGCAGATCCTGTGCGTTGAAGCCGGCGAGGCTGGCGACGCGCAACTGCTCGCACAGCTTGCGCAGGCCGAGCGCGGTGTCGAACTGCCAGGCGGGGCGGTGCGTGATCGTCAGCCGTGCGCTCTTTTGTGAATCAGCGAGCGCAGCCGGCACGTGGTCGCGATCGACCAGCACCTCGGCCGGCGACAAGCGTGCGAGCCACGCGCTCAGTTCCACCTCATTGCACTCGGTCATCCCGAGTTCGCCGCTGGTCAGCGCGAGCCACGCCAGGCCGATGTGCTTGCCCTGCTTCGAGACGGCGAGCAGCAGCACGTCGCTCTTGTCGGCGAGCAGCTCGGTGTCGGTCACGGTGCCCGGCGTGACGACACGCACGACCTTGCGCTCGACCGGACCCTTCGAGGTCGCGGGGTCGCCGATCGGCTCGCAGATCGCGACTGCCTCGCCCATCCGGATCAGTTTCGCGAGGTAGCCGTCGAGCGAGACGACCGGCACGCCGGCCATCGGGATCGGCTCACCGCCGCTGCTGCCGCGCGCAGTCAGCGTGATGTCGAGCAGGCGGTTCGCCTTGCGCGCGTCGTCGAAGAACAGCTCGTAGAAATCGCCCATGCGATAGAACACCAGCGTGTCGGGGAAGTCGGCCTTGATGCGGGTGTACTGCACCATCATCGGTGAGAGGGGCGGCGCGGCGGGGGTCATGCTCGTCGATGTCATCGTTGTTTTTCCTGCAGGCGCGCTGCTTCCCAAGCCTGGGCTGCGGCCAAGTCGGCGCCGAGTGCGCGGGCCTCGTCGGCGGCGTCGCGCAGGCGCTGGCGCAGTTGCGCGGCTTCTTCATGGCCGGAGATGGTTTCGGTGCGCGCCTCGATCGGTGCCACCGATGCTGCGGGCTTCGACGACGATTCGAGCGCCGCGGTGATGCGCGCCAGATGCGCCGCGAGCATCGGCGCGGCTTCGGCGTCGGGCAGCGCACGCGGTTGTTCGCGCCAAGTGCGCAGGCCGCCGAGCTGCGCCAGCAGCCGGTAGCTGCGCAGTTGCACGCGCTCCAGCAGATCGAGCGGCGGCTGCACTGCGCGCGGCTCGCGCTGCGCGCGCTGCGCGGCCAGTCCGATCGCGGCCAGGCTGTCGTGCACCTCGCGGCGCGCGAGACGCCAATCGGCGTTCGCGGTCGAAAGCTCGGCGCCGCCGAGCGCGACCTTCGCGTGCTGCAGCTGCGCGGTGCGCAGGCGCTTCAGCAGCGCGGGCAACTGGCGACGTTCCCAGGCCGGCAGCACGTAGCTGAAGGCCCACGCGAGCGCGGTGCCGATCAACGTGTCGGCGAGGCGCTCGAACAGCGCGAACTCGCCGGCGGTGTGCAGCAGATGGCCCTGGATCAGCGCGAGCACGGTCGCGGCCGTGGCAGCGACGAGGTAGCGCACCTGCGCGAAGCCGTGCGCAATGCCGGCGCCGATCGCGAGGATCAGGAACTGAGCCGGCACGCTCGGCTTGAGGCTCAGCAGCGCGGTCACCAGCACGCAGCCGATCAGCGTGCCGATCAGGCGCTGGTTACGGCGCTCCAGCGTCTGCGCGATGTTGGTCCGCATCACGACCGCGATCGTCAGCAGGATCCACTGCGGGTGCGCGGCCCACGGCAAGTGCAGGCCGATGTTGTAGCCCGCGAGCAGCGCGATGCTCACGCGCAGCGCGTAGCGCAGTACTGGCGAGTGGCCGCTCATCGCGCGCTTCAGCGGCGCGATCGGCCAGCGCATCGAGGTGCGAAAGCGCGGCCAGTCGCGCGCCTGTTCGGCGAGCGCGAAGCGCGGTTCGTCGCCGCCGTGTTCGGCCAGGCGCAGCAGGCTTTGCATCTCGGCGCACATCGCGTCGACGGCGCTGCGCAGCGCAGGCGGCACGGCGCGTTGCGCATCGACGGTACGGGCGGTCAGCGCTTCGGCGAGCCGCGCCGGCAACTCGCCCCCGGTGAACAGTGCCCAGCAGACGCGGTCGAGGTGGGCACTGAAATCGCCCCACAGCGATTCGAGCGCCTGCGCCTGCGCGACGGTCGGCGGTGCGCGGCCGCGTGCCGGCTGCATGTCGAGTTCGAGCTCGCAGGTCAGTGCCTGCTCGCGCAGGCGGATCGCCGCGACCAGCATGCCGGTCAGGCGCAGTTCGCGTGGGGTGGCCGGCAAGTCGAGCACCAGATCGCGCGCGGTCTGCAGCTTGTCGGCCAGCGTCGCTTGCTCGCCGAGCAGCGCGCGCAACTGGTTCTCGCGCCGGTCACCGGTGGCGGCAAGACGCGCGCCTTGCTGACGCAGCATCACCGCGAGCTCGTTGATCGCGTCGGCGAGCGCCTGGGTGCGAAAGCGCAGGTTCAGCATGCGCGCGCTGAAGACCGCCCAGGCCGCGGACAGCAGCACGCCGACCTGGAACCATGCGATGTGCGTGAGGGCTTCTCGCCAATCGATCGGCGGCGGCGTCGACATCGCGAACACGATCGCCAGCAGCAGTGCGAAACCGAGCGGCCCGCCGCGCAAGCCCCACGCGGTGCCGAGCATGCCGATGAAGCCGCCGATGCCCACGAGCGCACCGATCACCGCGGTCGAATGGTCGGGCACGAGATGCGCGAACTGCACCGCGGCCGTCATTGGCGCCGCCATCCACAACAACGGCGCGATTTGGCGCAACTTGCCGCGCGCCGGCGAGACTTGGTCGCCGATGCTCAGAATCAGCATGCCGACCGACGCCGAGGCCGCGACGATCGGCCCGGCCGCGAGGTAGACCAGCACCGACATCACGGCGAGGCCCAAGCCGACCGACAGGCCGTTCAGCACGCGATGGCCGAGCAGCATCCGCAGCCACACCGAGTGGCGCAGCGACGGGATCGCTTCGAGATTCAGCGGCGGCATCTGCATGATGCGGCGTGCCGGTCAGCGACTACAAGCGCGCTCAGAAGGGTGCGTCGCCTCCCCGTGGCCCGCGCGGGCGCGGCGCCGCCTTGCGATCGGCCTCGGCGGCGGCCTGTTTCTCGGCGGCCATGGTTTCCTTGCTGATGCGGGTGGCGACTCTTTTGACCGGCGCGGCTGGACTGGTGGCGCCGCTCGGATCGCGTTCGATCTTGACGCCGGCGGCGAGCGCGTCTTCCGGGGTGATGCCAACCGTCGTCTCGCCCGGTGCGACCGCCGCATCGGCCGCGATCACGTGCGTGAACGGGCTCAGCAGCGCCACCAACTGGCCGTAGATGCGCGGGCTCGCGGCCAGGCATTCGCGCTGGTAGAGGTAATCGGCCTCGCCGGTGAAATTGCCGATCAGGCCACCGGCCTCGGTGACCATCAGCGAGCCCGCGGCGATGTCCCACGGGCTCAGGCCGTTCTCGAAGAAGCCGTCGGTGTAGCCGGCGGCCACGTAGCAGAGGTCGAGCGCGGCCGAACCCGGGCGGCGCAGCCCGGCGCAGGCGGGCATCACCGCTTCCATCATCTGCATGTAGCGCTTGAAGTTGTCGCCCTTGCGGAACGGAAAGCCGGTGCTCACCAGGCATTCAGTCAGCCGGGTGCGCTTCGAGACGCGCAGGCGCCGGTCGTTCAGGAACGCGCCGCGGCCCTTCGAGGCGAAGAACAGGTCGTTGCGCGTCGGGTCATAGACGACCGCCTGCTGTACCTGGCCGCGGTGCGCGAGCGCGATCGAAACACAGTAGACAGGGAAGCCGTGGATAAAGTTGGTGGTGCCGTCGAGCGGGTCGATGATCCAGACGAACTCGCTGTCTTTCGCGCCATGTTCGCGCCCCGATTCTTCGGCGAGGATGCCGTGGCCCGGATACGCGCCGAGCAGCGTCTCGATGATGACCGCCTCGGCCTTGTGATCGACCTCGGTGACGAAGTCGTTCGGTGACTTGGCGTTGACCTTCAGGATGTCAAGGTCGAGGGAGGCCCGGTTGATGATCGCCCCGGCGCTGCGGGCCGCCTTGATGGCGGTGTTGAGCATGGGGTGCAGGGCTTGGGACATGGCTGACCTATCGAGGCGTGAGGCGCGGGGAACGCGGGGCTGGCAGGAAGAAAGAGCGGTGCGGCGGGTGCGCCGCTGCGGATAATCGGCATTTTACCTGCCACCTCTGACTGTGTCCGACCCACAAGACTCGACCCGCTTCGTCCTGATCGGCACCAGCCACCCCGGCAACATCGGCGCCGCGGCGCGGGCGATGAAGGTGATGGGGTTCTCGGACATGGTGCTGGTCGCGCCGCGCTTCGCCGATGTGCTGACGCAGGCCGACGCGCTCGCGATGGCGAGCGGCGCGACCGATGTGCTGGCGCGCGCCCGCATCGTGCCGACGCTCGCCGACGCGCTCGATGGCGTCACCTATGCCTGCGCCACTGCGATGACACCGCGGGATTTCGGCCCACCGACGTGCGCGCCGCGCGAGCTCTTCGCCGAGCTCGGGCTCGGCACGCACCGGGTCGCGTTCGTGTTCGGCTCCGAACGTTTCGGAATGAGCAACGACGATGTGTACCGATGCCACGTCTGTCTCAGCATCCCGACGCTGCCCGAGTACGGCTCGCTCAATCTCGCGCAAGCGGTGCAGCTGCTGGCCTACGATTGGCGCCAGGCGCTCGGTGGGTTCCCGGTCCAGCCGCGCACGGTCGATGCGCGCCGTGCCGACGACGCGGCGGTGCAGGGGCTGCTCGACCATTGGCGTCAGACCCTGGTCAACGTCGGGTTTTTCGATCCGGCGGTGCCGCGCAAGCTGGTGCCGCGGCTGCGGCAGCTGCTGAACCGCGCGCAGTTGACCGACGAGGAAGTCCACATCTTGCGCGGCGTCGCCCGCGCGGTCGACAAGGCGCGGCGCTGACGACACGGCAACGGGCATTGGCATTCCGCCTGCGCATCTCAGAGGCAGCGGATAAACTGCGCCGACCCCACCTCACCAGACTTGTCATGTTCCAGCGGCTTCGAGAAGACATCGCCTGCATCCTCGAGCGCGACCCTGCAGCGCGCAGCGCGTGGGAGGTGCTGACATGCTATCCAGGCCTTCACGCGTTGGTCCTGCATCGGCGGGCCCACTGGTTTCGCGTCAACGGCATGCACTGGCTGGCGCGCTTCACCTCGCACCTCGGCCGGTTTCTCACCGGCATCGAGATTCACCCGGGTGCCACGATCGGCCGACGTGTGTTCATCGACCACGGCATGGGCGTGGTCGTCGGCGAGACCGCCGAGATCGGTGAC
>JANXVK010000006.1 GCA_025351675.1 Rhizobacter sp. | reverse complement strand
GCTCGACGTGCGCGGTGCTCGCGGTGCGGCGCAAGGTGCCCGGCAGGAAGTTCATCGCCGGCGAACCGATGAAGCCGGCGACGAACTGGTTCGCCGGGTGGTCGTACAGGTCGAGCGGGCTGCCGGTCTGCTCGATGCGGCCGTCGCGCATCACGACGATCTTGTCGCCCATCGTCATCGCCTCGATCTGGTCGTGCGTGACGTAGATCGAGGTCGTCTTGAGGCGCTGATGGAGTTCCTTCAGCTCGCTGCGCATCGCGACGCGCAGCTTCGCGTCGAGGTTCGACAGCGGCTCGTCGAACAGGAACACCTGCGGGTCGCGCACGATAGCGCGCCCCATCGCGACGCGCTGGCGCTGGCCGCCCGAGAGCTGGCGCGGGTAGCGATCGAGCAGCGCGCCCAGCGCCAGGATCTCGGCGGCGCGCGCCACCTTGGCCTCGGCCTCGGTCTTGTTCATCTTCGCCAGTGCGAGCGAGAACGCCATGTTCTCTCGCACCGTCATGTGCGGGTAGAGCGCGTAGTTCTGGAACACCATCGCAATGTCGCGCTCTTTCGGCTGCAGGTCGTTGACGACCCGGTCACCGATGCGAATCTCGCCCGAGTTGATCTGCTCCAGCCCCGCGATCATGCGCAGCAGCGTCGACTTGCCGCAGCCCGAGGGGCCCACCAGCACGGTGAACGAGCCGTCGCGGATGTCGATGTCGACGCCGTGCAGGATGGGCACATCGCCGAAGTTCTTCTTGACTGCCTGGATCGTGACGCTGGCCATGCACTCTTTTCCTGAAGGTCGTGGGCGGATTCGCCGCGGGATCATGCGAGATACGTCGGGCACGGCGAACTCACATTGCCCCGACAGTATCGGCAATGCCGCCGCCCAGCGCCATCAGGGCAAACCGTTAGATGGCCGGCTTTGCGAATTTGTATGATGACCTGATAAGTATGCTCGATTCACCCAGCGCCATGCGGGGGGCTGCCGCGCCCTCCCCTTCGACCCGCCTGATGCCGCTGCGCCTGTCCGACCGGCTCGCGGTACTGCTGGACGACCAGATCGACGCGGGCGCGCTGCGCCCGGGCGACCGCCTGCCCACCGAGGCGCAGCTCGCGCTGACGCACGGTGTCTCGCGCACGGTCGTGCGCGAGGCGGTGCACCAGCTGAAATCGCGCGAGCGCGTCGTCTCGCGCCAAGGCTCGGGCGTATTCGTCGCCGCGGCACCCACGCACAAGCCGCTCGCGTTCGACCCGGCCGTGCTCGGCTCAGTCCAGGCGGTCGTGCACGTGGTCGAACTGCGCCGCGTGATCGAGGCCGAGATGGCCGCGTTCGCCGCCGAGCGGGCGACGCGCCTGCAGGTCGCGGCGATGCGGGGCGCGCTCAAGGCGATCGACAGGGCTGCAGCGGCCGGGCACGACGGCGTCGCCGAAGACCTCGCCTTCCACCGCGCGATCGGCGAGGCCACCGGCAACCCGCAGTTCCCGCTGCTGCTCGGCTTTCTCGAACAGTATCTGCGCGAAGGCATGCGCATCACGCGCGGCAACGAGGCGCGCCGGCTCGATTTCATGGAGGCCGTGCGGCTCGAACACCGCGCGATCGTCGACGCGATCGTCGCGCGCGACCCGACCCTCGCCCGCCGTCGCGCACGCGAGCACATGGCGCACAGCGAGCAGCGGCTGATTGAGGGCGGCGTGATCGCCAAGGCGACGACACCAAGGAAGCGGAGCATCGGCAAGTGACTCAACAAAAGACGACAGACAAGGTGCTCGGCGTGATCGGCCTCGGCTCGATGGGCTTTGGGGCGGCGCTCACGGCGCTGCGCAAGGGCGTGCCGACGATCGGCCTCGACACCCGTGCCGAAGCGCGCGAGCGCTTCGTCGCCGAAGGCGGCCGCGCGACCGATTCGCTCACCGAGCTCGGTGCGCAGTGCGACGCGGTCGTCGTGCTGGTCGTCAACGCGGCGCAGACCGAAACCGTGCTGTTCGGCGACGGCGGCCTGATCGGCAGCTTGAAGCCCGGATCGGTCGTAATCTGCTCGGCGACGGTCGACCCCAACTACCCGCCGGCGTGGCAGCAACGCCTCTCGCAGCGCGGGCTGTGGCTGATCGACGCGCCGGTGTCAGGCGGCGCG
>JANXVK010000665.1 GCA_025351675.1 Rhizobacter sp. | reverse complement strand
CGACCATTTCCTCGACCGCCTGGGCGTTGCGGATGTCGACGCCGAAGGTGTCGACGCGGCGTTCGGGGAACTGCCTGCGCCAAGCGGCGGCGGTTTCCTCGCAGACCGATTGGCGCCGGCCGCAGATCGCCACATCGGCGCCGAGGCTCAGGAAGCGCTCGGCCATCGCCTGGCCCAGGCCGGTGCCGCCGCCGGTGACCAGAATGCGCTGGCCGGCCATCAGGTCGGGTTGAAACATGCTCGTCTCCTGTTGTCTCGAGTCCGCATCGACGCTAGCACCGCGCCGGTCGATTTGTCCACCGCTGGCCGGCCCAAAACCGCGGTTCTCTGCGTCGGCAGGCAAATCCAAGGTCTGTTACCGTCCGCTTCAAGAGATTCTGAGGAGACGCCGCATGAGCGGTTTGGACCAACGCCTGCGCGATTTGCCCGATGCGCGCCTGCGCGAAATGCGCCGCGGCGTGGAGAAGGAGAGCCTGCGCGCGCTGCCCGACGGCGGCTTGGCGCTCACGCCGCACCCGGCCGCGCTCGGCTCGGCACTGACCCACCCGCACATCACGACCGATTTCAGCGAGTCGCAGCTCGAGTTCGTCACCGGTGTGCACACCAGCGCGCAGGCCTGCGTCGACGAGCTCACGCAGATCCACCAGTTCAGCTACCGCGCGCTGCAGGATCTGGGTGACGAGATGCTGTGGGTCTCGAGCATGCCTTGCGGGCTGCCGACCGACGAGACCATCCCGATCGGGCGCTACGGTGCGTCGAACGTCGGCCGCGCGAAGAGCGTCTACCGCATGGGCCTGAGTCACCGCTACGGCCGGCGCATGCAGACGATTTCGGGCATCCACTACAACTGGTCGATGCCGGGCATCACGACCGACGCGTACTTCGGGTTGATCCGTAACTTCAGGCGCGAATCGTTCCTGCTGCTGTATTTGTTCGGTGCTTCGCCGGCCTTGTGTTCGAGCTTCGTCGCGGGGCGCGACCACGAGCTGCAGAAGCTCAAGAAGCACACGCTGCACATGCCCAACGGCACGTCGCTGCGCATGGGGCGGCTGGGCTACCAGAGCGATGCGCAAGCTACGCTTTCGGTCAGCTACAACAGCCTGGAGCGTTATGCCGCCTCGCTGCAGGAGGCGCTGACCAAACCGTACCCGGCCTACGAAACCGTCGGCATCCGCAACCCGGGTGGCGACTACAACCAGCTCGCGACCAGCCTGCTGCAGATCGAGAACGAGTTCTACGGCACGATCCGCCCGAAGCGCGTGATCTTCCCGGGCGAGCGGCCGCTGCACGCGCTGCGCGAGCGCGGCGTCGAGTATGTCGAAGTGCGCCTGATGGACCTCGACCCGTTCGAGCCGGTCGGCATCAACGCGCAGACGATGCAGTTCATCGACCTGTTCCTGCTGCACTGCCTGCTCACCGACAGCCCGCCCGACACGCCCGACGAGATTGCGACGCTGGCGCGCAACCAGCAGCGCGTGGCGGCGCGCGGGCGCGAACCGGGGTTGCGGCTGGAGCGTTTCGACGCGGCGGTGACGCTGACGGAGTGGGGCGGCGAGATCCTCACCGCGCTCGCACCGATCGCCGAACGGCTCGATGCGCTGCACGGCGGCAGCGGCTATCGCGATGCGCTGGCGTCGGCGCATGCCGTGCTGCGCGCGCCCGACACCGCGCCGTCCGCGCGCGTGCTCGCGACGATGGCGCACGACTTCGACAGTTCGTATCTGGCCTTCACGCGCGCGCAGTCGGTGCAGACGCGCAACGCGCTGCTCGCACTGCCGTTCGGTGATGTGCAGCAGCAGCGTTTTGTCGACGCATCGAAGGCGTCGGTCGACGAGCAAAAGCGCATCGAGGCCAGCGACAGCCTGCCGTTCGAGATCTATCGTCAGCAGTACATCTCGGCCGAGCGGCTTGGCGTGCCGGGCAAGCGCGCGCCGGCGCGCGTCTGGCGGCCGGCGTAGCGCCTCAATTTCAGGTTCTGATCGGCGACATCATCGGCTCGGCCCGCGCCGCACTGCGCCCGATCGACCAAGCGCATGCCGCCGAGACCAGCCCCGCGAACAGCACGTACATGCACAGCTGCCATGGTTGGCCGCCGCCCGACTTGATCAGCGCGACCGCGACGATCGGCGTGATGCCCGAGGCGAAGATGCCCGAGAACTGGTAGACGAACGAGATGCCGGTGTAGCGCACCTTGGCGTCGAACAGGTCGCAGAACAACGCGGCCTCCGGGCCGTAGATCGACGCGAAGAGGATGCCGAGCGGGACCGCGATCCCGAGCCAGATCATCAGCGTGTTGCCGCCCGAATTCGTCATCAGCCAGAAGCCGGGAAAGGCCGACAGCGCGGTGATGATCGAACCCCACATGTAGACCTTGGGCCGGCCGATGCGGTCAGACAGGCGCCCGAAGAACGGGATCGTGAAGCACATCACCAC
>JANXVK010000659.1 GCA_025351675.1 Rhizobacter sp. | reverse complement strand
GTTCACTGATCTGCGCGCGTACACCGTGGAAATCAGCGCCGCGGGTCGCGTCCAGCCCCATCCGCGACGTCGTGCCGACGCCCGACGCCGACGGGTCGAGCGCGCTGCCCGGCAGGCCGTCGATGATCAGCACGTCGCGGTGCGGCTGGAAGTGCGTGGCCAGAGCCCACAGCACGTCTTCGTCGCGGGTCACGTCGACATCGGGGTCGACCGCGATCACGGTCTTGAGGTACGGATCCCAGCCGAGCAGGCCAAGCATCACTTGGCGCGCTTCGCCAGGCCGCATCTGCTTCAGCGCGACGTAGGCATGGAAGTGGGTTCCCGAGTTCGGGTAGTGCAGCGCGGTCACGCTCGGGAATCGGGCCTTCAACTTTTCGACCATCTCGGCCTCGCGCGGAATGCGCGCCAGGTTCAGGTGCTCGGCCGAGTTGCCACCGACGATGTCGACCAGCACCGGCGACTGGCGCCGCATGAGGGTCTCGATGCGCAGCAGGTTGTTGGTCGAACGGTCGCTCGAGTAACCCGTGAATTCACCGAACGGGCCTTCGTCGACTGTCATGCTTGGGTCGATCACGCCTTCGAGCACGATCTCGGCCGAGGCCGGTACGGCGATGCCGTAACGCGGCGTGCGCACCACGTCCAGCGGCGCGCCGAACAAACCACCGGCCACATGGCGTTCATCGGTTCCGAAAGGCACACGCGCCGAGCCGGCCAGCATGAACAGCGGGTGCGCACCAATCACCATCGCGACAGGCATCGGTCGGCCACGCTCGATCGCGAGCTGCAGCAGCCGCCACAAGTCGCCGCGCGAATGCAGGCTGGTCGCGATCTCGGTCGGCGAATGCAGCATCGAGCGGTGGTAGCTCATGTTACCGGCGCCGGTGTCGGGGTGCTCGGCGATCAGGATCGCGTTCGTGATGTAGGGCGCTCGGTCGGTCTCGAAGTGCTTGAGCAGCGGCAGCGTGCGCAGGTCGACATCGCCTTCGCTGACCACATCGCACACCGGGCCCGACGCCAGCAGACGCGGAGCGAGCAGGTTGCGCGAGCGCTCTTGATAGGCTTCGTGCAACTGCGCCGGCCTGACGCCGAACAGCCGTGCGACGCGTTCGCGCGACGCGAACACGTTGGTGGCCACCGGCGTCGTGATGCCATCGACCCGCTCGAAGTAAACGAGCGGGTGGCGGTTCTGGCTGGCCAAGGCCGCCACCACGGCCGTGATGTCCTGGTCCGACGAGACCGGTTCGTCGATCACCATCACGTCATCGGCGTGGGCCGCGCGGTAGTGCGCGAGAAAGCTCTGGAAGTCCTGTTCGACAGGTGCCTGAATCATCGTGAAGCCTCCTCGGGATGCACGCGCGCCGCGCCGCAGTTACCGCACGCCGGCGTAGCTGTCCTTGAGCCGCAACTCGGCTTCCGCCATCGTCTTGGGCGGTGGCGAGGTCTTGATGCCGCACATCCGGGCGATGTTGTTGCCCATGTAGTCCTCGAGGCCGTCTTCGTCGAGGTCCATGCCATGCGGTGCCGGCGAGCACAGCACCTCGAGTTCGCGCAGCCACATGCCCGGCTCGTTCGGCGGCGAATCGGTGCCGAAGACGATCTTCTTGCGATCGAGCTGCTTCGCGAACTCGACGATGCGCGACTGAAAGCACCAGCCCGATTCGCAGACCACGTTGGGCGTGTCCATGGCCATCCAGAAGGCCTCGAACGAGTAGTTGCCACCGGTCTGGATGCCGAAGTGGCCGATGATGAAGTTGACCATCGGGAACTCGCGGATGATCGGATAGAACATCGTCGGGATCGTGTACGGGCCGTCGCCGGTGTGGATCAGCACGACCACGTTGTACTTGGCGCAGACCTTCATCGCCGGGCGCAGCCAGTCGAGCGCGCGGTCGGGCCGGTAGCCGTGCATGTTGGCGTGCAGCTTCAACATCTTGAAGCCGTACTCCTTGACATGGAACTCGAGTTCGGCGGCGCCGTTTTCGGGGCCCCAGCGCGGGTTGTAGGTGAAGTTGCCGATGAAACGGTCGGGGTACTTCTGGGTCAGCTCGGCGATGTAGGCCATGTAGTCGCGGATGCCGTCGCGGCCGGTGCGGTTGCCGTCGCGAAAGCCGGTGTTGCCGGGCGGCGGCTGGATGAAGCCCATGTCGACGCGGCGCGGCTTGCCGTTGATCATGTACGGGCCGTCCATCAGTTCGAGCATGCGCTCGCCGTTGAACGGGGTGCCGGTGTGGCGCCAGGCCTCGTCGACGAGGTTGGTCGGGTGCAGGTGGGTGTCGATGATCATGGGTTCGCTCCGGGGTGCGGGAGTAGGGAGTTGAGTTGAACGGTCGCGGCGGTCACGCGGTGGCGCGTGCGGCATCCAGCCGGTCGCGGGCTTCGGCGACCGAGCGGGGCGGCGGGCTCGGTTCGAGGCCGATCATTCGGGCGGTGTTGTTGCCGAGGTAGTCCTCGAGCGTGTCCTCGTCCAGGTTCATGCCCTGGGGCGGCTCGTGGCACAACACCTCGAGCAAGCGCAACCACATGCCGGGTTCGTTGGGCGGGGTGTCGGTGCCGAACAGGATCTTGTGCTTGGGCAGCACCTTGGCGAACTCGACGATGCGGGACTGCAGGCACCAGCCGGACTCGCAGTAGACGTTGGGCAGGTCCATCGCGAGCTGGAACGGCTCGAAGCAGTAAACCCCACCGGTCTGCACGCCGAAGTGCGCCATGATGAAGTTCACCGTCGGGAACTCCTTGATCATCGGCACCCATTCGGTCGGGATGCTGTACGGGCCGTCACCGGTGTGCAGTTTCACCAGCAGGCCGAGCTCGGCACATTTTTTGAGCGCCGGGCGCACCCAGTCGAGCGCGCGGTCCGGGCGATAGGCGTGCATGTTGGCCTGAAACTGGACCATCTTGAAGCCGTGCAGCTTCGTGTAGTCCTCGATCGCCTTGACGCCGTTCTCGACCCCGCAGCGCGGGTTGTAGACGAAGCAGCCGATGAAGCGGTCCGGGTACTTGCGGACCATCTCCAGCGTGTAGGCCATGTAGGCGTCGATCGCCGGGCGACCGGTGACGTCGCCATCGGTCCAGGTGTGGATGGTGTTGCCCTGTGGGGGCTGGATGAACGCCTTGTCGATCCGCCGCGGCTTGCCGCGAACGGTGTACGGCCCATCCATCATCTTGAGCAGGCGCTCGCCGGTGAACGGTTCGCCGTCGTGGCGCCATGCCAAGTCGACGAGGTTGGTGGGATAGCAGCTGGTGTCGATGATCATGGGGTCCTCGTTTTGAAGAACGACGCGGTGATGCGCTTGGTGACGCCATGCTCGCAGCCGAAGACCCATCGGTAAACCGCTTGCATCGGATAAATTGATCGTATTTATCAATGTACGGCTGGCGACCCACCGTCGTCTGAACAGCGTTACCGCAGCGTGTGTGCTCGCATCACAGGAGCGGGCCGTCCGTGCAAACGAATCGGAAGACTGCGCAACGTCAACGTGGCGCCACGCAACCCTGGCATCGACACGGGTTCACAGGTGCCGGGCCGGCTTCGGCGATCTGATGACTGGCAGCCGCCGGTCACTTGCAAGATGAATGGCCTGAACCCGGAAGAGGGGATCCAGTTTGCCGAAGCAATGGGTTCGCTGGTCACGCCCCAGCGGTCGTCAGGGCGCTTCTCCATTGAAGTTCGGTGGCGACCCGACGGTCCGGACAAGTAGCGAAATACCCTTCAGGTCGAATGCCCACCGTGTCTCGGTCTTGTTGCGCTCTCAACCGGCGATCGGCGATGCTGACGTCAGATTGCTCGATCGCATGGGCTGCATGACCGCAGTGGGTCGCGCGGCGTCCTGTGAGTTGCCGATTTCGACAGCGCGAAGCCGCCGATGGCAGTTTGTGTCGCCAGACGCAATCGGCCACTGCGGGTGTGGATGAGCGATCGGCGCAGCGCTGAGGAAGGTCAGCAAAGCGGACCGGCCCTACCTGTCGGTGATCCTGAATGCCCCGTCGTTCCCGGCGACCGTCCATTCCCGCGTGGTCGAGGGCGGGGAGGGCGCGCGCAACCAGATCTGGTCGCGCAGCAAGAGCGTCTGAGCGGCGGCGTGGTCCGGTGGGGCGCCACGCCGCGCCGCGCCCCGCCGCCGGACGATCAGGCGGCCGCCGACGCGGCCGCCGGCGTCGGTGCGGCGGCAGGATTGGCGGCTGCGGGCGACGACGCCGGTGCCGCCGGCGCCTGCGGCACGAGGATCAACGAGGGCTCCGGCTGCTTCGATTCGACCGGGTCGGAGTTCGCCGCCAGGTAGCGCTCCAGCAGCGTGAAGAAGCGCTCGTAGAACGGCGCCGAGGTGCTGGTCTCGCTCGCGACCTTGACGAGAGAGTCGTCGCTCGACGAGAACGGCAGCGACAGTGAGCCGATCGGCCCGACGCCCACGCTCGCCGAGTTGCTGCTCTTTTTCAGCGCGTCGCGGTCCTGCAGCGCGTTGACGAACGCGATCGACTTCTTG
>JANXVK010000656.1 GCA_025351675.1 Rhizobacter sp. | reverse complement strand
TGCCGTGTAGGCCGGCGGGCGTGTCCAGCACCACATGCGTCGTGCCCTTGGGCGGGCGCACGATCTCGTCGTGAGCCACCTCCCAGGCGGCGATGCGCGGCAGAGCGGGCGGGCGCAGCGTGAGCCAGGTGCGCGACGACTGCTGGCGGTCCACGTCGCCGAGCATCACGCCATGCCCCTTGGAGGCAAAGTAACCGGCGATCTGGGTGGCGAGCGTCGACTTGCCCGCGCCCCCTTCGGGATTGGCGACCACGATCACCGGCATGCGTTCCTCCGTCTCCGGCACCTGGCCGTTTTGGGGTTATGTTACCGGCATGACCGCCTTGCCCACAGCCCCTTCCACCTCCCCGCCCGGCGCCACCGTGCTCGTCATCACCGCGCACCCGCAGATGGAGCAATCGCGCATCAACCGGCGCTTGATGCGTGCGGCGCGCACCTTGCCGATCAAGCCCCTCTCTGACAACGCTGCTGATGACATCACCAACGCCGAAGCCAACGCTCCCGCCGTGATCGTGCGCGACCTCTACGCGCTCTACCCCGATTACCTGATCGACGTGGCCGCCGAGCAGGCCCTGCTGGCCGATGCGCAACTGGTGGTCTGGCAGCACCCGATCCACTGGTACAGCATGCCGCCGCTGATGAAGCTCTGGCTCGACGACGTGCTCGCCTTCGGCTGGGCCTACGGGCCCGGCGGCACCGCCCTGCGCGGCAAGGACCTGTGGCTGGTCGCGACCACCGGCGGGCCCGAAGAGTCGTACCACCCGAACAGCTACAACCGCTACTTCTTCGACGACTTCCTGCCGCCCTATGAGCAGACCGCCAATCTGTGCGGCCTGCGCTTCCTGCCGCCGCTGCTGCTGCACGGCGCGCACCGCGCCGAAGAGCCCGAGGTCGAGGCGCACCTCGAGGTCTACGCGCAGCGTCTGGCCAGCTACCCGAACTGGCCCGAGCTCGGCGAACTGCTGTACGAGCTGCCGGCGCTGATCCCGGAAGATGCCCGCCCCGACGAGGATTCGGACGATGCCGCCGACCCGCCTCGGCTCGGCGCATCCCGGGGAGCCGCGTGATGGAGCACGGCTCCTGGCTCACCGGTACGCTGGTCTATTTGGCCGCGGCCGTCATCGCCGTGCCGCTCGCCAAGTTCCTCGGCCTCGGTTCGATCATCGGCTACCTCGCCGCCGGCATCCTGATCGGGCCGTGGGGCCTGGCGCTCGTCACGAACCCGCAGGACATGCTGCACTTCTCGGAGTTCGGCGTGGTGCTGATGCTGTTCCTGGTCGGGCTCGAACTCGAACCGAAACGCCTGTGGTCGCTGCGCAAGCCGATCTTCGGCTGGGGCAGCGTGCAGCTGTTCGGCTCGGCGGCGCGGATGCTGGGTGTGGCCGCGCTGTGCGGGCTCGACTGGCGCATCGCGTTGGTCGCGTCGCTCGGCTTGGCGCTGTCGTCGACCGCGATCGGCTTGGGCGTGCTGGGCGAGCGCGGCCTGATGAACACGACCTCCGGCCAAGGCGTGCTCAGCGTCGCGCTGCTGCAAGACGTGGCGGCCATCCCGATCCTCGCGCTGCTGCCGCTGCTCGCAGTGCAGCATGCCGCCACTGAAGGCAGCGCTTGGGTCAGCGCCGGCAAGGCGATCGGTGTGATCGCGCTGATCGTGTTCGGCGGACGCCTGCTGCTCCGCCCGGCGCTGCGCTGGATCGCCCGCAGCGCGACGCCCGAGATTTTCACCGCCGCCTCGCTGCTGCTGGTCGTCGCGACCGCGGCGCTGATGCAGACGGTCGGCCTGTCGATGGCGCTGGGCGCCTTCCTCGCCGGCGTGCTGCTGGCCGAGAGCGAATACCGGCGCGAGTTGGAGACCGACATCGAGCCGTTCAAGGGCCTGCTGCTCGGCCTGTTCTTCATCGCGGTCGGCATGAGCATCGACTTCGCAATCGTGATGGCGCAGCCGCTGCTGATCGCCGGCATCGTGTTCGGCTTCCTGCTCGTCAAGTCGTTCGTGCTGTGGGGTCTGGGCCGCGCGATGCCGCTGCCCAAGCCCGAGCGGCCGGTCTTCATCATCCTGCTCGCGCAGGGTGGGGAGTTCGGCTTCGTGGTGTTCCAGACCGCCACCGGCGCCGGCGTGATTGACGCGCAGGTCTCGTCGCTGCTGGTCGCGGCGGTCGCGATCTCGATGCTCGTCACACCGCTGTTGCTGGTCGCGGCCGACAAGTGGCTGATCCCGCTGCTCGCCGGCCTGGCGAAGAAGAGATCGACGGTCGAGGAACTGCACGACCCGCAGAGCCAAGCGGTGATCATCGCCGGCTTCGGCCGCTACGGGCAGGTCGTCGGCCGCATGCTGTACGCGAATGGCATCAAGCCGACGGTGCTCGATGTCGACGCCGAGCAGATCGAGGCGATGCGCCGCTTCGGCTGGCCGGTGTTCTACGGCGACGCGACCCGGCTCGACCTGATGCGCACCGCCGGCGCCGCGACGGCGAAGGTGCTGGTGCTGGCGATCGACGATGTCGACCAGAGCATCGAGGTCGCAAAGATGGTGCGTGAGAACTTCCCCGACCTGACGATCGTCGCGCGCGCCCGCAACGTGCGCCACTACTTCGAGCTGCACGACCTCGGGGTCACGATGATCGAGCGCGAAACGCTCGACTCGGCACTGATGAGCGCGCGCAGCGTGCTCGAAGAGCTCGGCTGGGAGCGCCACCAGGCGCGCACGCTGGCGCTGCGCTTTCGGCGTCACAACGTCGCGCAGCTGATCAAAATGGCGCCCCACCGCAAGGACGAAGCCAAGCTGATCGCGGTCGCGAAACGGGGCCGGCAGCAGCTCGAAACGCTGTTCGCGCAGGAGCGCGACGAAGCGGCGAAACGCCAGTCGCGCGTCGGCTGGAGCGACGACGCCGACACGCGCGGTACGGCGGTGATCGACGAAAAGTGAGCTCCTCGGCCGACGGGTACATCGGCCGATTCCCCGAGGGGATGTGGGGGCCGGCCGTGGTCCACGAAATGGGCCACGGCACAGCCCATGGCGGCCCGGCGCTCGGCCTGCGCAGAGGTGAGCGGCGGTCGCGGCTCTACCTGACGAGCATCACGCGCATGCCCAAGGCCTTGCCGCCCGGGCGATCGAGCACCTGCACCGTGACCTGATTCGGCTTGAAGCCGTCGGGCAGCGCGATGCTGCCGCGCGCGACTTCGTGGCCGGCGACGGTGACCGGTGCAGTCGGTGGCGCAAAGTTCATCGGTGCGCCGCGCGCCGACAGGCCTGCGACAGCGAACTGCAGCACGCCGGCGAGCGGCTTGCCGGCGCGGTCGCGGGTCAGCAGCACGTCATAGTTCAGCACCGCACCTTTGACGATGAAACGCGCCGCGCGGACCTCGACCGCACCGCCGCGTGGATCGGGCGGCAACGAGGCCACCACCGCACCCAGATCACCGCGCAGGTCTTCGACGAGGGAGCGGCTCGCGCCCAGGTCATCGACCACCTTCTTCCTGTCGGCGAGCGCCGCATCGAGGCGTCTCGTGGTTTCGGCCAGTTGCGACGTCAGCCGCGCGCGCGCGGCATCGGCAGCGTCGTAGGCGCTGCGCAGCTCGCCGCTCTCCGCC
>JANXVK010000593.1 GCA_025351675.1 Rhizobacter sp. | reverse complement strand
GTCACCGCGCCCGACACGACCGCCAGCGCAAGCCCCGTGGCGTCGGCATGCGCCTGTCCGATCAGCGCCAAGGCCAGCGCAAGCGCAAGCGGCGCGGCGCGGACGAAGTTGCCCGCGGTCGCGCCGATGGGGTCGGTGACGCCGCGCCCTCGCAGCGAATAGATCCCCCATGCGACCCCCGCGAGCCCCATGGACACGGCGCCAAGCAACGGTGGTGCGGTGACGCCCGGCGCGACGAGAACAACGAAGCCGACCAGGGCAAGCGCAAGCCCCGTCCACGCCGCTGCCCCGAAGCGTTCGCCGCCGTACAGCCCCGCCCCGAACATCGTCAACTGCACGGCGCCGAACAGGATCACCGCGCCGGTGCCGGCGGACAAGCTCAGGTATGCGAACGAGAAGAAGGCGACATAGCCGAACAGCATCGTGGCGGCGAGCCAGTCGCCGCGCGCCGGCGCAGCCGGCGGCCGGCGCAGCCGCACGATCAGCGCCAGCGTGATGGCGCCCGCGGCAAGGCGCACCGCTCCGAAGCTCGCAGGATCGATCGTCGGGTGCTGCAGCGCGAGCCGGCAAAGCAGCGAGTTCGCCGCGAAAGCGAGCATCGCAACGGCAGCAAGAAAGATCGTTCTGGCGGCCGGCATCATGGCGTGATCAGGGGGCAGTGACCGCGAGCACCGCGGCCCAGCCGAGCGGCGCGCTGAGCCGCCGACGCCAAGGCAGGTTCTGGCCGCCCAGTGGCCATGGTCGGAGCCAGCGTCCGTACGGCGAGCGCGCCCACGCCCACAGCGCGATCGAGGCCGCCACAGCCCGCCCCGCGAGCACGGCCGCGAAGACGCGCCGGTGCCGCGGCCCGCGGCGCGGCGCGGCGATCGCAGTCATGGACTGCCTTCGCTGCGCATCGCACCGAAACCGCCTGACCCTCCCAGGGTGGGAAGGCCCAAAGTTGGCTCCTCGAGAACCAACTGGAGAGCAACATGATCACCGTTGAAGTCTACGACGTGACCCGCGGTCACTGCGTCGGCGCCATCACCAAGGCGGCGGCATTCGTCGACCCGGACGCCACGGTGCGGGTGAACTTGGCCTCACACCGCGTCCAGATCGAGCCGATCGCATCGACTGCGGATGTCCTGAGCGATGCCATCAAGGTGGCCGAATACACGCCAGTGGCCGTGGGGGGCGCTGCGGTCGAGGCAGCGCCGCGCAAGGGTTGCTGCTGCGGCTGAAGAACCCATCAGCGAGTCAGGAATCACCTTGATTCCAAGGGAATCCTGCGCCCTCGCATCGCAATCAATGCCACCACCGAGTGCTGCCAGATCAACGACTTGGTTGGTCAGCCCGGAGGGACTCGAACCCCCGACATCCGACTTAGAAGGTCGGTGCTCTATCCAGTTGAGCTACGGGCTGCGTTGAAAGACCAACGGGCCGGGCGGCCGATGCGCTGTGCGAACAGCGTGAAGAGGGATGGTCGGGGCGGTGGGATTCGAACTCACGACCACCTGGTCCCAAACCAGGTGCGCTACCAGGCTGCGCTACGCCCCGACGAGCTTCGTATTCTACTCAATGTGCGGGTGCATTCGTCGGCGCCGGCAACATCAGTTGTTTGGACACCGACACGCACTGCTGAATATGTTGTTCGCAGACGAACTTCAGCGACGAGAAAGTCAGCGCCGCAGAGACGGCTTGCCCGGCGATCGGCACGTACTTGGCGACCTGCTGCGTCGTCAGCCGGACGCCGACGAGCTTGAGCAGCTTGATGATCAGGTCTCGCGTGACGATACGGCCGACCAGCATGCCGCCGCCGGCCGAGATCGTCTTGTAGACCACCAGCCGCCGGTCGGGCGCGAGGCGTTCGACCTGCTCCGGTGTGAGCCCGAACGCGCGGTTGATCTCGGGGATCAGCTTCATCAGCACCGCGACATCGGTGATCCAGTCGACCCCGGGGATCGGCACCATCGCGACGCCCGCCGCGACCATCGCGCGCTTGGTGACGAGGCGGCGGCAGTGTTTCACCACCGCCTCGATCTCGGTCGGCGTGTCGGGCACGACGACCCAGTCGGCCGGCAGCGTCGCAGGCTTGTTCATCGCATCGACCCCGCCATCAACTCGACGACGGCCCCTTGAGCTTGCTCACGATGAACAACAGCAAGATCGCGCCAATGACCGACGCGATCAAGCCGACCGGCTGCCCTTCGGTGTACCAGCCCAGCGCACGCCCGGCGAAACCGGCGAGAAACGACCCGGCGATGCCGAGCACTGCGGTGAGGATGATCCCGAGACTCTGTGTACCCGGCAATATCGCCCGCGCGATCAGGCCGACGACAAAACCGATGACCGCCATCCAGATATAACTCATTGCTCGCTCCTGTGTGTTGAAAGACCGGTGCCAATGTAGCGCATGCCCGCTCAAGACGAGACTTGCGCCCAGACCTTCTCGAGCCGCTTTACGCTCACCGGCTGCGGCGTGCGCAGTTCCTGCGCGAACAGGCTGACGCGAAGCTCTTCGAGCAGCCACCTGTATTCGTCCAGACGCGCGTCGGCCACGCCCTTGCGCTCGGTGAGGTGACGCCAGTAGCGCGACTCGATCGGGCGCAGTTCGGCCAAACGCTGGGCGTCGCGCGCCGGGTCGGCGCGCTGCTTGTCGAGGCGCATCGGAACCGCCTTCAGGTAGCGCGGCAGGTGCGCGAGTTGCGCCCACGGCGTGTCGGCGACGAAGCGCTTCGGCACGAGCCGGCCGAGTTGTGCGGTGATGTCGTCGCCGACTTCCTTCGGCGCGCGCGCGTCCTTCAGTTTGCGCAGCGCCGCCGTGTGCTCCAGCAGGATCATGCCGGCGCTGCGCGCGACCTCGTTGGCGATCAGCGTGAGCCGCCCTCGCCCGCCTTCGACGGTGCGCGCGAACGCGGCGGCGTCGGCGGGTAGCGCGTCAGCGAGGAAGGCGCGGTCGAGCGCCACGTCGATGATCTGGTCGCGCAACTCGTCGGTGCTGCCGTCGCTGACGAGCAGGTACGCGACGCTCATCTTCTGCAGATCGGGGATGTTCTTCTCGAGGTATTTGAGCGCGTCCTTGATCTGCAATGCGATCAGGCGCCGCAGGCCGGCGCGGTGTTTGCGCGCGGCCACATCGGGTTCGTCGAAGACTTCGATCTCGACGTGCGCGCCCTTGTCGATCAGGGCCGGGAAGCCGATCAGCGACTGGCCGCCCTTGCGGATCTCCATCAGCTCGGGCAGCTCGCCGAAGGTCCAGTTCGTGTACTTCTCGGCGGTGACACCCGGTGTTTCCGAGCGAGCCGGCTTGACGATCACCGCCATGTTCTTCGCCGGGGCCGCGGGCGCGGCCGCCGGCGGATCGAGCTTCAACGCTGCCAGCGCTTGGAACGCCGAGCGCGCCTGCCCGCCGAGCTCGGCCTTCAGCGCGGCCAAGTTGCGGCCGGTGCCGAGCTGCCGGCCGTGCTCGTCGTTGATGCGGAAATTCATCAGAAGGTGCGGCAGCAACTGTTCGAGCTTGAAGTCGGCGCGCTTGATGTCGAGCTGCGTCTTGTCGCGCACGTGCTTCAGCAGCACCTCGAGCAGGCCACCGTGGCCGAACTCGACGGCCTCGATGAAGCCCTGCGCGTAGTCCGGCAGCGGCACGAGCCGCGAGCGCGGCCGCTGGTGCAGCGTCTTGACGAGCGCGAGCACCTTGTCCTTCAGCATGCCCGGCACGAGCCACTCGCAGCGTTCGTCGTTGACCTGATTGAGCGAGTAGATCGGCACGACAGCGGTCACGCCGTCCTTCGCATCGCCGGGCGAATGCAGATACGTTGCCGCGCAATCGACGCCGCCGAGCCGGATCGTCTTGGGGAACGCGCTGCTCGTGATGCCGGCCGCCTCGTGGCGCATCAACTCTTCGCGCGTCAGCATCAGCAACTTCGGCTGGCGCTTCGATTCGTCGCGGTACCAGCGCTCGATCGAGTGGCCGCTGCACACATCCGCCGGCAGTTGCGAATCGTAGAACGCGTGGATCAGCTCGTCGTCGACCAGCACGTCCTGGCGGCGCGACTTGTGTTCGAGCTCTTCGACCTGCGCGATCAGCTTGCGGTTCGCCGCGACG
>JANXVK010000591.1 GCA_025351675.1 Rhizobacter sp. | reverse complement strand
GCCGGCCTCGCGGTAACGTGGAGCGAGGTCACGCCGGCGATCTGGGCCGGCACGTTCTATTCGGTGATCGTCTCGGCCTTTCTTGGCTGGCTGGTGTGGGGCTGGGTCAACGCCGTGCGCGGCGTGGCCCGCACCGCGCCGCTGATGTACCTGATGCCGCCCGTGGCCGGCCTCGTCGCCTGGGGGCTGACGGGCGAGCGCTACTCGGCGATGAAGATCGCGGGTGCGGCGATCGCGCTTGGCGGCGTCGCGCTGGCGCAGTTCACGTCGGCGCCGAAAGACCCGGTGCGCGAGGCGCCTGCGCCGGTCGACTGAATGCCGGCCCGGGTCGGCTGGACGATCGGTGCATCATGGCGGCCCGCTGAACGGAGCCTTCGATGAAGCCAGCCCACTCGACCTCGACCTTCGTCATTGCCGCGCTGCCGCTCGCCGCGCTGCTCGCGCTCGGCGCTTGCTCGAAGACCGCCGAAAGCGACCGCCCCACCACCGCGCCGGTCGTCACGACGGCGGCGGCTGCAGCGCCTTCGACGACGCCGGTGATCACGCTCGCTTCGCCCGCGTCGGGCGACAGCCGCGTCGACGGCATCGCCTGGCGCAACGCCGCCACCGATGCCGAGGTCGACGGCGCCTTCGCCTCGGCCAGGGCCGAGAACAAGCCGGTGTTCATGTACTGGGGCGCGAAGTGGTGCCCGCCCTGCAACCAGGTCAAGGCGACGCTCTTCAATCGGCAGGACTTCATCGAGCGCACGCGCGCCTTCGTGCCGGTCTACGTCGACGGCGACAGCCCGGGCGCGCAGAAGATCGGCGCGCGCTTCCACGTGAGCGGCTATCCGACGATGGTGCTGTTCAATCCGGCCGGCCAGGAGGTGACGCGGCTGCCCGGCGAGGTCGAGCCGGTGCGCTACACGCAGGTGATGACGCTCGGCATGAACGCCGCGCGGCCGGTCAAGGCGGTGCTCGCCGATGCGCTCGCCGGCAAGGCCGCGCTCACGCCCAACGACTGGCGCCTGCTCGCCTTCTATTCGTTCGACACCGACCAGCAGCAGATCGTCGCCAAGGACGATCTGCCCGCGACGCTGGCGCGGCTCGCCGCCGCCTGCCCGGCCGACCCGCCCGACACAGCGATGCGGCTGCGGCTGAAGGCGCTAGCGGCGCGCGACGCGAATCCCGGCACCTCGAAGAAGCCGGCCGCGCCCGACGAAGCCGGCCGCACTGCCGTGATCACGCTGCTCGGCGACGTGAATGCATCGCGCGAGCAGACCGACATGATCACCAATTACGCGGCCAGGCTCGTACGCGCCGTCAGCGCGCCGGGTACGCGCGGGCGCAGTGACGCGATCGCGGTTTTTGACATCGCGCTCAGGCGCCTCGAGGCCGACACCACGCTCTCGCGTGCCGACCGCATGCAGGCCTTGATCGCGCAGGTCGACCTCGCGCGCATCGACGAGCCTGCCGAAGACGGCAAGCCCGGCGGCACCGCCAAGCCGGCCAAGGCGACGAAGCTCGACCCCGTGCTCCTCGCCGACGTGCGCGAGCAGGCCGCGCGCGCCGACCGTGAGATCACCGCCGGCTCCGAGCGCCAGGCCGTGATCACGGCCGCCGCCTATCTGCTCGAGCACGCCGGCCTCGGTGCCGAGTCCGACGTGCTGCTCAAGGCCAACCTCGCGAAGAGTCACTCGCCCTACTATCTGATGTCGGAGCTCGCCGGCAATGCAAAGAAGCGAGGCGACAAGGCCGAGGCGCTCGACTGGTCACGGCAGGCATTCGAGAACAGCGAAGGCCCGGCGACGCGGCTGCAGTGGGGCTCGAGCTACATCGCCGCGCTCGTCGATCTCGCGCCTGCCGACGAGGCGACGATCGAGTCGGCCACCGCGCAGCTCTGGAGCGAAGCCGAGAAGCAGCCCGACGCTTTCTACCAGCGCAGCGGTCGCTCCCTCGAGAAGGTCGGCACCAAGCTGCAGGCCTGGAACAAGGGCGGCGCACATGCCGCGGCGATGAAGCGGCTCCAGACGAAGCTCGCTTCGCTCTGCGCCGCGCCGGCGCGCAGCAGCAGCGAGCGCTCGACCTGCGAAGCCCTGCTCAGCGGCCCCGCGAAGCCGAGCGCCTGACTCCGATCCTCACCGTCGAGCACCTCGTCGTCCGCTTCGGGCAGGCGGCGGCGGTCGACGACGTCTCGTTCACGATCGGCGCGGGCGAGAAG
>JANXVK010000586.1 GCA_025351675.1 Rhizobacter sp. | reverse complement strand
GTCGAGACGATCACCTGCGCGGCGCGCGGCACCAGCGTGACCTTGCACCTGCGCGAGGGCGAAGACGAGTTTCTTTCGGCGTGGAAGCTGAAGGCCATCATCGGCAAGTACTCCGACCACATCTCGCTGCCGATCCTGATGCAAAAGGAAGAATGGGATGCCGAGGCGCAGAAGCAGGTCACGCGCGACGAGTGGGCGCCGGTGAACAAGGCGGCGGCGCTCTGGACGCGCAGCAAGAGCGACGTGACGCCCGAGCAGTACGCCGAGTTCTACAAGCAGATCAGCTTCGACAGCGAGGCGCCGCTTGCCTACACGCACAACCGCGTCGAAGGGCGGAGCGAGTACACGCAGCTGCTCTACATCCCGGCGAAGGCGCCGTTCGACCTGTGGAACCGCGACAAGCGCGGCGGCGTGAAGCTCTACGTCAAGCGCGTCTTCATCATGGACGACGCCGAGGCGCTGATGCCGGTCTACCTGCGCTTCGTCAAGGGCGTGATCGACAGCGCCGACCTGCCGCTGAACGTGAGCCGCGAGCTGCTGCAGGAAAGCCGCGACGTGAAGGCGATCCGCGAAGGCTCGACCAAGCGCGTGCTCGGCATGCTCGAATCGCTGGCGAACAGCGAAGACGAGGCCGAGAAGGGGAAGTACGCGGCGTTCTGGAAAGACTTCGGCGTGGTCCTGAAGGAAGGCGTCGGCGAAGACCACACGAACCAGGAGCGGCTCGTGAAGCTGCTCCGTTTCTCTTCCACGCACGCCGACGACGGCGTGTCGCTGACCGATTACCTCGGGCGCATGAAGGAAGGCCAGGAGGCGATCTACTACGTCACCGCCGACAGCCTCGCCGGCGCGAAAAGCAGCCCCCAGCTCGAGATCTTCCGCAAGAAGGGCATCGAGGTGCTGCTGCTGATCGACCGCGTCGACGAATGGATGCTTTCGCATCTCTACGAGTTCGACGGCAAGCCGCTTGCGAGCGTGGCCAAGGGTTCGGTCGATCTGGGCTCGCTGCAGGACGAGGCGGAGAAGAAGCAAGCCGAAGAGACCGCGACCGCCTTCAAGCCGGTGCTTGATCGGTTGAAGGAAGCGCTGAAGGATCGCGCGAAGGATGTGCGCGTGACGACGCGGCTGGTCGACTCACCGGCGTGCCTCGTGGTCGAAGAGGGTGACATGAGCGGCCACCTGGCGCGCTTGATGAAGCAGGCCGGGCAGGCCGCGCCGACGTCATTGCCGACGCTGGAAGTGAACGCCGAGCATGCGCTCGTCAAGCGCCTCGACGCGAGCGCGCATTTCGACGCGCTGGCGAACATCCTGTTCGATCAGGCGTTGCTCGCCGAAGGGGGGCAGCTCGACGACCCGGCGGCCTACGTGAAGCGCGTCAACGCGCTGCTTGTCGCCTGACTGACGCCCAGGGCCAGCGCCGGGCCGCCCCAAGCCGCCCGAGTGCGCCTCGGGGGCCGGCACCGCAGGCGCCTTGGGGTCGTCATCCCACGCCAAGCGGCGGCTCCGCCATCGCGTCGATCTGCTGACGCAGGCGGGTCGTCTGCTCGGCCCAGTACTTCGGGCTGTCGAACCACGGAAACGCGATCGGAAATGCCGGGTCGTTCCAGCGCCGCGCGATCCACGCGCTGTGGTGAATGATGCGCAAGGTGCGCAGCGGCTCGATCAGGCGCAGCTCACGCCAGTCGAAGTCCATGAAGCTTTCGTAGCCTTCGAGCATGGCCGAAAGCTGGCGCGTCATCGTCCCTCGGTCGCCCGAGAGCAGCATCCACAAATCCTGCGTGGCCGGGCCCGTCACCGCATCGTCGAGGTCGACGAAGTGCGGGCCGTCGGCGGCCCAGAGCACGTTGCCGAGGTGGCAGTCGCCGTGCAGGCGCAGTGTACGGAGCGCGCTGCCGGTGTCGAAGGCTTCGGCGATCGCCGCGAGTGCTTCGTCGGTGGTCTGACGCCAGCCGGTTTCGGCGTCGGGCGGGATGATGTTCTGCGCGAGCAGCCAGTCGCGGTTGTCGAAACCGAACGTCTTCGGGTTCAGCGTCTGGCGAAACTCAAACGGCTCCAGCGCGCCGATCGCGTGCATGCGGCCGACGAAACGGCCGATCCACTCGAGCGTGCCATCGTCTTCGAGCTCGGGTGCGCGGCCGGCGAGGCGCGCGCTGACGCTGAAGCGGTACGCACCGTGGGCCGTGTCGAGTTGCGCCAGCGTCGGCCCGAGCAACGCGACGCGATCGGCGTGCCGCGAGGCCACGGCGATCGTCAACGGCCACACGGCCGCGACCGGAATCTCGCTCGCCGCCAGCTCGTTCGCGAACTCATGCTCTTCGAGGATCTGCGCGTCGCTCCAGCGCTGCGGTCGGTAGAACTTCGTGACCACCACGCGCCCGTCTTCCAGGAAGACCTGGAACACGCGGTTCTCGTACGAGTTGAGCTGGATCAGCCGACCATCACCGTGCAGCCCGACGGCGTCGAGCGCGTCAAGCACGGTGTCGGGATCGAGGCCGGCGAACGGCGTGTCGGAAGAGGCCTCGCGCGCAAATGTCATGCGCGCATCCTACGCGCCGACCCGGCGTGCGGTATCAGCGGCGCATTCGGCTCAAGAACTTCGGCGTGTCGGCGACGATGCCGCCGTCATCCAGCTCTTCGGTATCGAGGCCGGTGAGCGGATCGGGCTGGTCGTCCGGGCCGCCGAAGGCCGGCGGTTCGGCGCGGCGTGACGACGGGCGCAGCGGCTTGGTCCCGGTCAGCGGTGCGAACTCGCTGCTGCTGAAGCCGTCGCGCGAGTCGGGCGCGAAGAACGAATCCTGGAACACGGTCGAGTCCTGCCAGAGTGCGGTGCGTTCGGCACGACGCGACACGGCGGTGGTCGACAGTGAATCGCGTGCCCGGTGCAAGGTGGCAGGCGGCGCCGGGGCCGGCTGGGGCCCGCGGGCCGGCGCGCTCGCGCTCGGCACGAGCAGCTGCAGTTCGGCCACCGAGGGCAGTTGGTCGACCGGGCAGCGCAGGTAGCGCACGCGGCAGGCGCTCAGCACCGACTGCTTGATCTGCATCACCCGGCGTGAGTTGCCGCGGTCGGTGTCAAGGTCGATCGCGGCGAGCACCCGGCCGTTCGCGCTGCAGACAGCGAAGGTGACGTGGCTGGTGCCGAGCAGATCGAACCAGTAGCGCACCTCGTTCGGATCGGTCGGCTGGCAAAAGCGCACCAGTGGCAATTTCGACAGCACGATGTGATGCGGCAGCGCTTCGCGCAAGAGCCGGTAGACGCGACGTTCGTCGGTCGAAAAAACCGGACGCGGCGCAAGTGCCCATTCGGTGGGCAGCTCCACCGACTTCTTCGGCGCGCGCTTCAGGGCCCAGACTACCAACGCGATGGCCAGCAGCGCCAAGGCAGTGAGCGCGATGATCCACGGGAGCATTTGCATGGTCGGACAGCGCGGGTTCGAAAGGTCGGGGGCACGCCGATTCAACGAGCCCGATCACGAACTGTAACGGATGTGACCAGATGGGCTGCCCTCGCTGCATCCCCGACATGAGGGTTCGCCGCCGCCCGTCGCGCATCGCGTGCGGAATGCACGCGCGAGCGTCACTCTTCCGCGACCTTCGAGGTCTTGCCGAGCGAGGTCTTGACCTCGCCGATCGCATCAAGCAGCCCGCTGACCTGACGTGCGCGCACCTTCAGGCGGTAGTCGAGCTCGGCAGCCTGGTGTCCGACGAGCTCGTCGACGTGCGACGCAAAGGTGTCGGGCGGCAGCTTCAGCCACGCATCGGATTCGGAGCCTTCGCGCACAACGGTCGCGCCGGCGTTGCGCGCGATCTTCAGCATCGCGGTGTTCTCGCTCAGCGCGTGGATCAGCAGCGTTTCGACGCCGCGGTTGCGCGCATGCAGCGTCGCATGCTCGAACAGGCGGCGACCGAAGCCGCGTTTGCGGGCGGTCGGCAGCACCGAGACGCCGAATTCCGACATCGCCGGGCTGTCTTTCTTCGGCGCGGCGACCGAGTGCGCGAGGTGCGCCATCGCGATCAGTTCGAGCCGCCGGCTGAAGATGCCGAACACTTCGTCCTGCTCGAAGTCGAGCATGTCAACGTACTTCGAGATCTGTGCGTCGGTGGCCGAGTAGCCGAATCGAAAATAGCGGTCGCTTGTTTCAAGCAACAGGAGGTGGGCGGTGATGCGCTCACGATGGCGCGGGCCGAGCGAGCGGATCGGGACCCAGCTCCAGTTCGGGGCGGCGGTCACAGGCATGGGCGTGGGCGGTGTTTCAGGCAGGTCAGGAATGCTCATCGCTGAGGTCTCCCGTGTTCAGGGTTAACCCCAGTCTACGTGATTCGCTTGGGTGACACTCTCACATTGGTGCGCTGCACCACGACAAAACAATGGCCTCTCTGCTATAGTCGCAGGCTTTCCCGAAATTGCCCCTGGGAAAGA
>JANXVK010000577.1 GCA_025351675.1 Rhizobacter sp. | reverse complement strand
CAGCTGCACCAGAATCAGCAGCGCGACAACACCGCAGCCCACGAACACGAGCGGCCGTGCGGCGAGCCGCAGCGGCACCGTGAAGGCCGCGATATAGGCCAGGTGCGCGAGCAGGAACGCGATCAGCCCGGGCAGAAAACCCGCTTTCGGCCACATCCGGAACACGTCGCCGATCAGCGACAGCAGCAACCCGATGCGGATGAAGCGCCGCTGCTTCGGCGCGTCGGCGCCGCGCGGCCACGCGAACGCGAGGATCAGCAGCGTCGTCAGCGGCTTGAACGCGAACGCGAGCGGCGCGGGCAGCATGCCGGTCGACGCGAGGATCGCGACCGCGGCGCTCGCGGCGGCCAGCCACGGCAGGGCTCGTGGCGGGGCGCGGAGCAGGTTCATCGCGGCGATTGTCGGCCCGCGCCGGGTGCTTGCTCCGCAGACCGGCGATGTGCACCCACGGTGCGCCCGACCACCGCGGCGGATGCATACGCCGCCAAATCCTTTCAAATAGTTTGACGCAACGGCCAACAATCGCTCAAGCGCCGCCCGGTCCGGCCGAAGACGACTCAGCGCAGGACCCCGATCGCCATCGACGGGCCGTTCGCGTGCAGCGCCAGACGCTGCCACTGCAACCAGGCTCGGGGCGATGACTTCTCTCACACAGGCGGTATTTGAGCGCAACGCGCCGGCGAGCGGGGGATGCTGACCGGCGCATCACGCGGCCACCGCCGCGAGGCCGCGCTGCTGGCGCTTGCGGCGCTGCCGATGCTGGGCCTGTGGGTGTGGTCGGTGCGCCTGCCCGAGGTCTGGGCCGGCCTGAGTTTCACGCAGTGGCACACGCTGCTCGAACTGGCCTCGATCGGGGTCTGCGGCGCGATCACCGCGATCGCGTGGAACGGCCGCGAGCTCGAGGTGCCGCGCAGCGTGCATGTGCTCGGCAGTGCCTGCGCCGGCGCGATGCTGCTCGATCTCGTCCATATGCTGTCGTTCCCGGGCCTGCCGGATCTGCTCGACGCCAACACCTCGAGCCGCACCGCTGCGCTTTTCATGGCGAGCCGGCTGCTGATCGCGCTGGCGATGCTGTGCGTGGCGGCGCTGCCGTGGCAAGCCGATCACGAACCGCGCTGGGCGCGCTGGGTGCCGGCGGGCGTAGCGGCGTACGTGCTGCTCTTCGTCGGCTGGGTCTTCGGCGCGCCGGCGAGCCTGCCCGCGCTGGTGATCGACGGCCAGTCGCTGACCTTCGCCAAGCACGCTGGCGAGGGCCTGCTGGTCGGCATCTTTCTGGTCGCCAGCGCGATCTTCGCGCGCCGCCTGTCGACGTCGCAGCCGTTCGACGCGGTCTCGCTGCTGTGCGCGGCAGTGCTGATGGCGATCGGCGAGGTCGTGCTGACGCTCTTCACGCGCCTGACCGATCTGGCGCTGATCGCCGGCCACGTCTACAAGGTGCTGGGCTTCTGGATGGTCTATCGCACCATCGTCGCCGACAGCATCCGTGCGCCCTACCAGCGCCTGATCGACTCGCGCCAGAAGCTGCGCCACAGCGAAGACGAACTGCGCACGATCACCGACAACATCCCGGCGATGGTCGCATTCATCGACAGCGATCAGCGCTACCGGTTCGTCAACCGCAACTACCAGCGCTGGCTGGGCCTGAAGCCCGAGGAGATGCTGGGGCGCACTGCCATCGAGGTCTACGGCGCAGAGCACTACGGCCAGCTCCAACCGCACATCGAGCGCGCGCTCGCGGGCCAGACCTTCGCGATCGATCACCGCGTCACCGGCGTCGAGTTCGCGCGCGGGCGCTGGCTCAACATCATGTACATGCCGAAGGTGAATGCCGACGGCAATGTCAGCGGCGTCTACATCCTGAGCAGCGACATCACCGACGTGATGGTGGCCGAGCGCCGCGCGCTCTTTCTGGCCGAACACGATCAACTGACGACCTTGCCGAATCGCGCGGCGTTCCAGGTGGCGGTGGGCAAGGCGCTGGAGCGCAGCGCGCCAGACGCTTCTTCGTCATCCAGCCACTTCGCGGTGATCTTCGTCGACGTGGATCGCTTCAAGGTCATCAACGACACGCTTGGCCATGCCGCCGGCGACCACCTGCTGCAGACACTCGCCAAGCGCATGAAGCAGGTCGTGCGCGGGCAGGACCTGGTCGCGCGCATGGGCGGCGACGAGATGTGTCTGCTGCTGCACGACGTGCGCGATGCCGCGCACGCGAGCGAGATCGCCGAGCGCATCCTGAGTGCACTGCGCGCGCCGGTCGAGCTGCGCACCGGCATGTCGCACCATGTCACGGTCTCGGCCGGCATCGCGATCTTTCCGCAGGACGGCACCGATGTCGAAACCCTGTTGCGCCATGCCGATATCGCGATGTATCGCGCGAAAGACGCCGGCCGCGATGGCTTCGCGCTGTTCGGCGCGCACGACGGCGGGCCGGCCGAGGCGCGCCTGAACCTCGAACTCGAACTGCGCACCGCGATCGACACCGGCCAGCTCGTGCTGCACTACCAGCCGCGCGTCGACGTCGTCACCGGCCGGCCGGTCGGCATGGAGGCGCTGGTGCGCTGGCAGCACCCCACGCGCGGCCTGCTCGCGCCCGGTCACTTCATCGACATCGCGGAAGAGACCGGACTGATCGTGCCGATGGGCGCGTGGGTCATGTGCCAGGCCGGCGCCGCGCTCAAGCGCCTGCAGGCGGCCGGTGCGGGCGCGCTGACGATGTCGGTCAACGTCAGCGCGCGGCAATTCAAGAACCCGAAGCTGGTCGACGAGGTCGCCGGCATGTTGCAACTGGCCGGCTGCGCACCGCGCCAGATCGAACTCGAACTCACCGAGAGCGCGGTGATGGACCAACCCGACCAGGCCGAGGCCACGATGCGCCGCCTGAAGGCACTCGGTGTGCGGCTGGCGATGGACGACTTCGGCACCGGCTACTCGTCGCTCGGTGCGCTGAAGCGCTTTCCGGTCGACTGCGTGAAGATCGACCGCTCGTTCGTCAACGACATCCCCGGTGACGCCGGCGACGCGGCACTCACCCGCGCGATCATCGCGATGGGCCATTCGCTTGGCCTGCACGTGTGCGCCGAGGGCGTCGAGCGCCAGGACCAGCTCGACTTCTTGCGCCACGAAGGCTGCGACGAGTACCAGGGCTACTTCTTCGCCAAACCGATGGCCGAGGACGCGCTGACCGCGCTGCTGGCGCAGACCCCGCGCGCCGCGCTGGTGGCGTGAAGCCGGGGCACCGACGATGCTGCGTCGCCTGCTCCGCCACCTGACGCTCGGTTGCACGCTGTTCGCGCTGCTCGCGCCGCTGTCGGCCGGCCCGGCGTGGGCCGCGGCCGACATCGGCCCGCGCATCCTGGCGCTCGAGAAGCTCGGCCGCGCCCGGCATGCCGAGGCCGCGCAGGCGCTCGAAGCATTGCTGCCCGAGACGCCGGCTCACGGCGCCCAGCGGCTCGAGCTGCTCACCGTGCAAGGCCTGATGCTGGCGGTAGCCGTGCCGCCCGAGGCGATGGAAGCGTCGGCCGCACGGCTCGAAGCTTGGGGCCGCGACGCGCAGGCCCCGAACGCGGCGGCCGCGGCGGCCGCGGCGATCCTCGTGCGCGCCCGCTCGGTCGCGCGCGACGGCAAGCTGCAGCGCGCCGACCTGATGATGCGCGAGGCGCTTGCGAAGCTGCCCGCGACGGTCGCACCGCTCGACCGCTATCGGTTCGTGTCGGTGCACGGCTACATCCTCGACAAAGCCGGGCAACTCGAAGAGGCGGTGCGCCAGAATCACGCCGCGCTGGCGCTGGCCGATGCGCACGGCGAGGCCTGGCAGCAGTCGGAGGCGCGCACGGCGCTGGCCTACAGCTACTACGGCGCGAAACAGCTCGAACGCGCGCACAGCCTGAGCCTGGAGGCCCTCGCGCTGGCCACCAAGGCCGACGACCCGGTCGCGCTCGGGCGCGCGCACAACACCGCCGGCATCGTGCTCGACGGCCTCGGCGACCTGCTCGGCGAGCTGAGCTCGTTCCAGATGGCGATCGCGAACGCGCGGCGCGCCGGTGCGAAGGTCGACGAGGTCCGCTACCTCGCGAACCTGGCCGACTTCTTTTTGAAGAACGGTGACTACAAGACCGCGCTGGCCACCGCCGAGCGCGCGCTGCCGCTGGCGCGCGAGCTGAAGGACCCGAATACGCAGATGGTTGCGCTCGCCAACATCGGCCTGGCGCACATCTCGATGCAGCACCTCGAGTTGGGCAAGCGCTACGTGCGCGAGGCGATCGCGATCGACGAGGCACGCGGCTCGGTCACCGGCGTTTCCGACACCCTGCACGAACTCGGCATCTACCTAGAGAAAGCCGGCGACGCGGCGGGCGCGGTGGCCGCCTACCACCAGCACCGGCGCCTCGCGACCACGGTGTTGCGCGACGACCAGCAGAAGGCGATCCTGGCGATGCAGGAACAGTACGACGCCGACCACCGCAACCGCGCGCTGGTGCTGCTGAGCCGCGAGAACGACATCAAGGCCGAGCAGCTGCGCCGGCGCGACCTCCAACAGCGCCTGTGGTGGCTGCTCGCAGCGGCGGCCGCGCTCTCGTTCGCGGTGATCGCGCTGCTGTACCGCCGCGTGCGCCGCACCAACCTGCTGCTGTCGAGCAGCAACGAGCTGCTGAAAGTGCAGGGCGAGCGCGACCCGCTGACCGGCTTGGCGAACCGCCGCCAGTTCCAGGCCGCGATGCGCCAGCTCGCCGCCGACGGCAAGCTCAGCGGCACCGTCTATCTGATCGACATCGATCACTTCAAGCACATCAACGACCGCCACGGCCACGGCACCGGCGATGCGGTGCTGGTCGAGGTCGCGCGGCGCCTGCGCGAGACGCTGCGCGAGGACGACCTGATCGTGCGCTGGGGCGGCGAGGAGTTTCTGGTGATCGTGCAGTCGCTCGGCGCCGAGCAGGTCGACGCGCTCGCGCAGCGCATGCTCGGCGTGCTCGACCACACGCCGGTCGTCGCCGGTGCGCAGCGCATCGCGGTGACGGCGTCGATCGGCTTCGCGACCTTCCCGATCGGGCCGGACTTGCTGCGCGTTCCGTGGGAGCGCGCGATCAACCTGGTCGACACTGCGATGTATCTGGCAAAGGCCCACGGCCGCAACCGTGCCTACGGCGTGCGCCTGCTGCAGGCCCGCGACGAGGCCGCGTTCGAGGCGATCACGCACTCGCTCGAATCGGCGTGGCGCGACGGGCAGGTCGCGCTCACGCTGCTGCAAGGCCGCGCTGCGCTGGCGGTGGCGGCATGAAGCTGCGTCTGTTCCTCTTCAACGCGCTGCTCGCGGCGCTGCTTGGCAGTGCCGCGGCCGCACCGGTGCATGCGCCGCACCAGCCGAACGCATTCGCCGAGCAGGTCGACACGCTCGTGAACGATGGCTTCGAGCGCCCGGCCCAGGCGCTGCTCCGGCTGCGCATGATGCCGGCCGCAGTCACCGGCTCGACCGACGAGCAACGCGTGCTGCTGCTGGCGATCGGCAGCGTCGAGGCGCAGGCCGGTGCTGCGGCGCGCGCCGGCGCGATCGCCGACAAGTTGCTCGCCCTCTCGCCCGACGACCCGGCCGGTCGCGCGATCGCGGCCTCGAACCTGGTGCGCGCGCTGGTCGCCGAGAACGCCGGCCAACTCGACGTGGCTGCCGCGCTGGCGCAATCGGCGCTGCCGGCGTTCCACGCCGGTTGCCCGGGCGCACCCGCGTCGCCCCATGAAGGGCTTGAATGCAGCTACCGCGCGGCGTGGCGCGCGCTGCAGATCCTCGAGCGCCGCGCCTTCAGCCAGGGCTTGCCGGCGCCCGCAACCGCTCATGCGCAGAGCGCACTGCTGCTCGCCGAGTGGGCGAACGACGCGCGTCGCCGCGTCGCGAACCTGAGCGCGCTCGCGCTGTACGCGAACGGCCGCGGCGAGCGCGAGCTCGCGCAGAAGCTGGTCGCCCAGGCGCGCAAGCTCGCCACACAGACCGACGACCCGACCACGCTGGCGCGCGTCAGCGGCATCGAGGCACGCCTGGCCAAGGCGCAGGGTGACCGGCACGGCGCGCTGCGCTTCCACGAAGAGGCGCTGGCGCTGGCCGCACTGGCGCAGGCGCCGCGGCTGGAGGCGATGCTGCTGACCAACCTCAGCGACACCTGGGCGCGCCTGAACCGCCCGGCCGACGCGCTGCATGCCGCCGAGCGCGCACTCGTGATCGTGCGCAGCCACAACGACCTGCGCACCGAGCGCGTGCTGATCAACAACGCCGGCATCGCGAAGATCGGCCTCGGCCGCATCGCCGAAGGCAAGCACGACCTGGCGCGTCTGCTCGAACTCTGGCAACAGAGCGGCGAGAGCGGTCGCCAGGCCGCCACGCTGCAGGAGTTCGGCGAGGCGCTCGCAGCCACCGGCGATGCGCGCGGCGCGCTTGAGCTGTACCACCGCGAACGCACACTGAGCGCCGAGATGATGCGCGCGAACCGCAGCATCGCACTGAAGGAACTGCAGACGCGGAACGACGCCGACGCACGCCAGCGCGACATCGAACTGCTCGGCCACGACAACGCCCTGAAGACCGAGGCGCTCGCGAACCGCGACCTCACCCAACGCATCTGGTGGCTGCTCGCCGCAGTGATGGGCCTGGCGTGTGTGCTGGTCACGATCCTGTACCGCCGGGTGCGCGAGACGCACCAGCGCCTCGAAGCCAGCCGCGTCCAGTTGCAAGCGCAGAGCGAGCGCGACCCGCTGACGAATCTCGCGAACCGCCGCCACTTCCAGTCGGTGATGACGACGCTGTGCGGCCACGGCGGCTTCGAGGGCGCGCTGCTGCTGGTCGACATCGACCACTTCAAGCATGTCAACGACGTGCAGGGCCACGCCGCCGGCGACCAGGTGCTGGTGGAGGTGGCGCGGCGCCTGAACGACGCGGTGCGCAGCGGCGATCTGGTGGTGCGCTGGGGCGGCGAGGAGTTCCTGATCCTCGCGCCGCGTGCCGCCAACGAGCAGGCCGAGCAGGTCGCCGCGCGCGTGCTGCGCATCCTCGGGCAGACGCCGATCACGGTCGGCAACGGCGGCGCTGCGCATGCCTTGCACATCACGGCCTCGATCGGCTACGCGCGCTTCCCGCTGCACCCCTACGATGCCGAGGTGCCGTGGGAACAGGCGGTGAACCTGGCCGACATGGCACTGTACACCGCGAAGAACCAGGGGCGCAACCGGGCCGTCGGCATCGTCTCGTCGACCGCGGCGACGCGTGAGGCGCTCCAAAACATCGAGGCCGATTTCGACCGGGCCCGGCACGAGGGCCGCGTCACGTTGTTGCAGACGCCGGGCCCGGAACCGCGCGGCAACGAGCGCGCGGCCTGAGGGTGCCCCTCGATCGGCGGGTACGCCGACCGATCCCCCGGGGGGATGCGGGCCGGCCTGGGGCGGCCCGGCGCTCGGCCCTTGAGCCTGGTCTACCCTAACGCGTCGGCGCGTCTTCAGCCGCCTTCTGCGCGCGCGCCGCAGCGGCCGCACGCAAGGCCTTCAGTTTTTCGCGTGGATCTTCCTTCGCGGTGACCTCGTCGAGCTTCATCTCCTTGACAAAGCGGCTCGGCACGCCGGCGATGAACTCACGGCCGCGCTTGCGGCGACGCAAGACGCTCACGCCCAGCGTGCTGCGCGCGCGCGTGATGCCGACATACATCAGCCGGCGTTCTTCTTCGAGCCGCTCGGCGGTCATGTCGGCGCCGTCGCTGCCGCCACTCACGAATGGCAACAGGCCTTCGTTGACACCGGCGAGCACGACGTGCGGCCACTCCAGGCCTTTCGCTGCATGCAAGGTCGACAGCGTCACCATGTTCTGATCGTCGCCGCGCTCGGCCAGACTGATGATCACGGAGATCGTCTGCGCGACTTCGAGCACGCTCTTCTTCTCACTTTCCACGCTGGTGCCGCCGTCGTTCTCGATCTCGCCACCGCAACGCTTCGCGATCCAGTCGACGAAGTCGAGCACGTTGCTCCAGCGCGCGGCAGCGAGCTTCTCGCTGTCTTCACCGTCGTGCAGCTGCTTCTCGTAGTCGAGGTCTTTCAGCCAGCCGCTCAGCAAGACCTTCGCGTCTTCGGCGCCGGTCGTCTGCCGCGCGCGGTACTCGAAGTCGTTCACGTAGCGGCCGAACTCGTGCAGCGAGCCGAGCGCGCGGCCGCTGAGCACCGAGCCGAGGCTCTCGGCGAACAGCGCTTCGTACAGGCTCGTCTTCCACTTGCCGGCGAACTCGCCCAAGCTCGCAAGCGTTTGATGGCCGATGCCGCGCTTCGGCGTCGTCACCGCGCGCAGGAACGCCGGGTCGTCGTCGTTGTTGACGATCAGCCGCAACCAGGCGCAGAGGTCCTTGATCTCGGCGCGGTCGAAGAAACTCTGGCCGCCCGACACCTTGTACGGGATGCTCGCCTTGCGCAGCGCCTTCTCGAACACGCGCGCCTGGTGGTTCGCGCGGTAGAGCACCGCGAAGTCCCGGAACTCGACCGCGCTCACGCCGGTCGGCGACGCCGATGATGCCCCTGCGACCGTGCCTCCCTGCAGCGCCTGGAACCGCGCGACGACGCGCTCGGCCTCGTGCTCCTCGTTGTCGCACTCGACCACGCGAACCGGCTCGCCGTCGCCGAACGCGCTCCAGAGCTTCTTCTCGAACAGCTTCGGGTTGTTGCCGATCACCATGTTCGCGGCGCGCAGGATGTTGCCGGTGGAGCGGTAGTTCTGCTCCAGCGCGATGACCCTGAGCGTCGGGTACTCCTGCGGCAGGCGCTTCAGGTTGTCGATGGTCGCACCGCGCCAGCCGTAGATGCTCTGGTCGTCGTCGCCGACCGCGGTGAAGAGCGCGCTGTCTTTGTCACCCGGATGACCGGCCAGCGACTTCAGCATCTCGTACTGGATCGCGTTGGTGTCCTGGTACTCGTCGACGAGGATGTAGCGCAGTTGCTCCTGCCACTTCGCGCGCACCTCGGCGTCGTCGCGCAGCAGCTTGTGCGGCAGGCTGATCAGGTCGTCGAAGTCGACCGCTTGGTAGGCGCTCAGGCGCTCCTCGTAGCGCTGCATCACGCGCTGCGCGACCTGCTCGTCGGCGTCAGTGGGCTCGACGGTGCCGCTGTGCTTGCCTTCGCTCTTCCACGCGCTGATGGTCCACTGCCAGCGGCGCGCGAGCGCGTTGTCGGTGCTCGCGCCGGCCTCTTTCAGGATGCCGAGCACGTCGTCGCTGTCTAGGATGCTGAACTGCTGCTTCAGCCCCAGCTTCTCGTACTCGGCGCGCAGGATGCGCACGCCGAGCGAGTGGAAGGTGCTGATGACGAGGTGCTTCGCCGAGCGCGGACCGACCAGCGACTTCGCGCGTTCGCGCATCTCCTGCGCCGCCTTGTTCGTGAACGTGATCGCGGCGATCTGACCCGGCGCGTAGCCGGCCTGCAGCAGCCGCGCGATCTTGTGCGTGATCACGCGCGTCTTGCCCGAGCCCGCGCCCGCGAGCACGAGGCACGGGCCGCTGAGGTGGTGCACCGCTTCGAGCTGCGCGGGATTGAGAGGATCGGGGGCGGAGGACACGTTCGAGGTCTGCAAGAAGGGCGCCATCATAGCGACGCATCCCCGCCTCGACCCGGAGACTCGGCCGCGGCGAAGCGCTTGCGATACTCGTCGGAACATGCAAGCGATCCTGACCGTCACGATCCCGTTCTTCGCGCTGGTGCTGCTGGGCTACCTGGCCGCGCAGCGCCGGCTGTTGCCCGAGGCGGCGATCCCGGGCCTCAACGCCTACGTGCTGTATTTCGCGCTGCCCTGCATGCTGTTCCGTTTCGGCGCGAGCATGCCGTTCGCGATGCTGATCGACCCGGTGCTGATCGCGATCTATGCGCTGTGCGCGCTGCTCGTCGTGGGCTTGACGGTCTCGATCACGCTCAAGCGTGTCGGCCTGAAGAACGCCGCGTTCGGCGCGTTCGTGGCGGCGTTCCCGAACAGCGGCTTTATGGGGGTGCCGCTGCTCGTCGCGCTGTTCGGCGATGCCGCGTCGGGGCCGGTGATCGGCACCTTGCTGGTCGATCTTTTTCTTACGAGCACGTTGTGCCTCGCGCTCGCGCAGGCGCACGGCACCAGTGGCAGCGCGGCATGGCCGGTCGTGGTGCTGCGCGCGCTGCGCGGTGCGGCGACGAATCCGCAGCCGTGGGCGATCGCGCTTGGCGCGCTCGCTGCGGCCACGTCGTTGCAGTTGCCGAGCGCCGCCGCGCAGGTCGTGAAGATGCTGGCCGACTCGGCTTCGCCGGTCGCGCTGTTCACGATCGGCGCGGTGCTGTGGCGGGCAGGCCAGCACGCGCACACGCGCACGCCTGTCGCCGAGTACCTGCCGGCGGCGCTGATCAAGCTGTTCGTGCACCCGGCGCTGGTCGGCGGCGTCGGCCTCGCGCTGCGCGCGGCCGGCGTCGATGTGCCGACCTTCGGCCTGACGATCCTGGTGCTCGCCGCCGCGCTGCCGAGCGCCAGCAACGTCTCGCTGCTGGCCGAGCGCTATGGTGCCGACAACGGTCGCGTCGCCCGGATCATCATGGCCTCGACCGTGCTCGCGTTCGCGAGCTTCACGCTGATCGCGTGGTTCGTGCACCCGTAAAAAAGCCCGCGCGGCGCTGAGCGCCGACGGGCTTCGAGGGGAGGCAGCGCTTACTTGCCGCGGAACTTGCGGATCGCCGCGATCTGCGCCGCCATCGCCGCGAACTCGCCTTGCGCTTTTGCGAAGTCGATCTCGTTCTTGGAGTTCTTCATCGCGTCTTCGGCGAGGCGCTTGGCCTCGCTCGCCTTGGCTTCGTCGAGGTCGTGACCGCGGATCGCGGTGTCGGCCAGCACGGTGACCGTGCCCGGCTGCACTTCGAGGATGCCGCCGGCGACGAAGACGAACTCTTCCTCGCCGTTGTCGGCGCGCTGGATCCGCACCGCGCCCGGTTTGATGCGGGTGATCAGCGGCGTGTGACGCGGCAGGATGCCGAGCTCGCCGGTTTCTCCCGGCAGCGCGACGAACTTTGCCTCGCCCTCGAAGATGCTGCCTTCGGCAGAGACGACGCTCACTTTCAGGGTTGCCATCAGATGTCCTTTATCGAAACGAAGATGTGGCGAGGATCAGTTGATCTTCTTCGCCTTTTCGATCGCCTCGTCGATCGTGCCGACCATGTAGAAGGCCTGCTCGGGCAACGCGTCGAGCTCGCCGGCCACGATCATCTTGAAGCCG
>JANXVK010000554.1 GCA_025351675.1 Rhizobacter sp. | reverse complement strand
AGACTTCGGTGCATAAGGCAGGTTCTGGCGCGACAGCAGCAGCGCGCTCGGGCGGTGTTTGTTCTCGATCGCGCAGGCCCAGGCCACCACCGTCTCGGCGGTGTCGCAGGGGCGCCAGACATCGAGCCCGGGGATCAGCCGCAGCGAGGCCGCGTGCTCGATCGACTGGTGCGTCGGGCCGTCTTCACCGAGGCCGATGCTGTCGTGCGTGAAAACGTGGATCACGCGCTGCTTCATCAGCGCAGCCATGCGGATCGCGTTGCGCGAATAGTCGCTGAAGGTCAGGAAGGTGGCGCCGTAGGGCATCCAGCCACCGTGCAGCGCCACGCCGTTCATCACCGCGGCCATGCCGAACTCGCGCACGCCGTAGCTGATGTGGCGGCCGCCGTTCCAGCTGCCGTCGTCGTTCAGGCGGAAAGGCGTCGCGCTGCTCGTGTTGGTGAGCGTCGAGCCGGTCAGGTCGGCGCTGCCGCCGAGCATCTCGGGCAGCGCCTTCGTGAAGGCCTCGAGCGCGATCTGGCTCGCCTTGCGGGTGGCGACGCTCTCGGCCTTGGTCTGCGCCGCGACCGCCGCATCGACGACGGTCTGCGACCAGTTCTTCGGCAGCTCGTTGTCGGTGCGGCGCACGAATTCGAGCGCGAGTTCGGGGTACGCCTTCGCGTAGGCCTCGAAGGCGGCGACCCACGCGGTCTCGTCGGCGAGGCCCTGGTGGCGCGCGTCCCAGAGCGTGTAGACCTCTTCGGGGATCACGAACGGGCCGGGCGTCCAGCCGATCGCCTCGCGCGTGAGCTTCACTTCGTCGGCGCCGAGCGGCTCGCCGTGCGCCTTGGCGGTGCCGGCGCGGTTCGGCGAGCCCTGGCCGATGGCGGTCTTGCAGCAGATCAGCGTCGGCTTGCCACCGCCCGGCGCGTGGCCGCTGCCTTGCGCGAGCGCCTGCTTGATGGCCTCGTCGACCGCGTCGGCGCTGTGGCCGTCGACATCGGCGATCACGTTCCAGCCGCAAGCGCGGAAGCGCTCGGGCGTGTTGTCGATGAACCAGGGCGAGACCCGGCCGTCGATCGAGATGCCGTTGTCGTCGTACAGCGCGACCAGCTTGCCGAGCTTCCAGGCCGCGGCCATCGCGGCGGCCTCGTGGCTGATGCCTTCCATCATGCAGCCGTCGCCCATGAAGACGTAGGTATGGTGGTCGACGATCGCGTGGCCGTCACGGTTGAACTCGGCCGCGAGCAGCTTCTCGGCCAGCGCCATGCCGACCGCGTTCGCGAAGCCTTGGCCGAGCGGGCCGGTGGTGGTCTCGACGCCGGGCGTGTAGCCGTGCTCCGGATGTCCCGGCGTCTTGCTGTGCAGCTGGCGGAAGTTGCGCAACTCGCTCACGGCCAAGTCGTAGCCGGTCAAGTGCAGCAGCGAATACAGGATCATCGACGCGTGGCCGTTGCTCAGCACGAAGCGGTCGCGGTTGGCCCACTGCGGGTTGCCCGGGTTGTGGTGCAGGTGCCGGCCCCACAGCGCGACGGCCATGTCGGCCATGCCCATCGGCGCGCCGGGGTGGCCCGAGTTGGCTTGTTGCACCGCGTCCATCGCGAGCGCGCGGATCGAGTTGGCCATCAGGGTCGCGTTGGGGGTGGTCGGGGTCGTGGCCATGCGGGTCCGGTGGGGGTGAGCGGGAAAGCCGGCCATTTTAGGGGCGAGCGAGCCCGGCACCGCTGTTGCCACGACGCACCCGGATAATTCACGCGATGCACGGATTGCACCTGACCGCCGACCTGCGCGATTGCCCTGTGGGCCGCGCCGTGATGACCGAACCCGAGGCGCTGCGCGCCGCCTGCCTGGCCGCAGTACGTGCGACCGGCCTGCAGCCGGTCGGCGAGCTCTTTCACCGCTTCGCGCCGGCGCCGGGTGCGGATGCCGCCGTACCGGTCGGCATCACCGGCGTCGTGCTGCTGGCCGAGTCGCACCTCGCGATCCACACCTGGCCCGAGATCGCGGCGGTCACGCTCGACGTCTACGTGTGCAACTTCGGCGTCGACAACTCGCACCGCGCGCACGCGCTGCTCGACCTGCTGATCGCGGCGTTCGCGCCGGCGGGCATCGAGCGCCACGCGCTGAACCGAGGCGAGGTGGCGGCATGAAGGCGATCATCCTCGCAGCGGGCCGCGGGGCGCGCATGCGGCCGCTGACCGATCACACGCCGAAGCCGTTGCTGACGGTGCGCGGCAAGGCGTTGATCGAATGGCACATCGAGGCGCTTGCGCGGGCCGGCGTGCGCGAGATCGTCGTCAACACGGCGTGGCTCGAAGACCGGATCGTCACAGCGCTCGGCGACGGGTCGCGTTTCGGCGTCGCGATCCGCTACTCGCTGGAAGGCCGCGATTTCGGCGGCGCACTCGAAACCGCCGGTGGCATCGCGACCGCGCTGCCGCTGCTGATCGATCACGCCGATGACCCGTTCTGGGTCGTCTCGGGCGACATCTTCGCGCCCGGCTTCGGCTTCGATCATGCCGCCGTCGAGCGCTTCACCCGCAGCGACGCGCAAGCCCACCTCTGGCTCGTGCCGAACCCGCCGTTCCACCCGAAAGGAGATTTCGGCCTCGCCGCCGACGGCCACGGCCTCGCCGACGGCGCCGGCCCCGACGGGCAAACCTGGACCTACGCGAACTTCGCGCTGATGCGCGCGTCGCTCGTTGCGCATATCGCGCCCGGCACCCGGCTGCCGCTCGCGCCGCTGCTGTTCGACGGCATGCGGGCGCGCCGCATCACGGCCGAGCTGTACCGCGGCGAATGGGAGAACGTCGGCACGCCGGCGCAGCTGGAAATGCTGAATCCCGCACTATGATGTTCGCAGGGCGAGCCGCCGACGAGCGGCACCGCAATTGTCGAACGTTGGGGCCCGACCACCAGCCGCAAAGCGCGCAGCGGCTGGGCATTGACGATGCCTGCGCCACCGACTGAAGGAACACTCTGATGAACGCCAAAGCCTCCGCATCCACCCTGACCGACGACATTCAATCCGACGTCAACAAGGCCATTGCCGGCGCCGAAGACATGCTCACGCAAGCCGCCAACGCCACCGGCGAGAAGGCCGCCGAGCTGCGTGGCCGCGCGCTCGAGCAGCTGAAGGCGCTGCAGGCCCGCCTGAAAGACGTGCAGAACACCGCCGTCGAAAAGGGCAAGGCCGCCGCCTACGCGACCGACGACTACGTGCACGAGAACCCGTGGCGCTCGATCGTCGCCGCCGCCAGCATCGGCGTCGTCGTCGGGCTGCTGATCGCGCGTCGCTGATCCCCTGATCGAATGAGCCGCCGCGCCGGGCCGCCCCAAGCAAGGCTCATCCAAGGGCCACGAAGCGGCCTTTTCAATGCCCTCGGGGATCGACCGACGTACTCGTTGGACGAGGGACTGTCATCATGACCCGCCACGATCCGGGCCTGCTGGAGGCAGTGGCCCGCGTCGGCAGCAGCCTGTTCGGCATGTTGCAGAACCGGCTGGAACTCGCCAGCATCGAGATCGGCGAAGCGCGCGAGCGCCTCGTCTTCACGATCGTCGTGAGCTTCGCGGCGCTGCTGCTGCTGGGCGGAGCGATCGTCGCGCTGTCGGCGTGGATTGCGGCCGCACTCTGGCCGACCATCGGCCCGGCGGTGCTCGGCTGGATCGCGCTGGTCTACGGCGCGGCCGGCGGCAGCCTGCTGTGGTGGCTGCGCAGCAAACTGCGCGCCGACCCGCCGCTGCTTGCCGACACCCT
>JANXVK010000503.1 GCA_025351675.1 Rhizobacter sp. | reverse complement strand
GAGCTGCATGTCGGTGTTCTCGCTGCCGGCAGCGGCGATGGTCGCTTCGAGTTCGGCCTGTTCGGAGGCGAGTTTGTCGAAGTCGGCGTCCGGCTCGCCGTATTCGGCATAGACCTCGTCGAGCCGCTTCTTCGCGGCCAGCGCGCCGCCGATGCCCTCCTCGACGGCCTCGCGCACGGTCTGGTCCGGCGCCATCACCGGCTCCTGCGGCAGGTAGCCGATCTTCAGATCGGGCATCGGCGTGGCTTCGCCTTCGATGTCTTTGTCGATGCCGGCCATGATCTTCAGCAGCGTCGACTTGCCCGAGCCGTTGGTGCCGAGCACGCCAATCTTGGCGCCGGGGAAGAAACTGAGTGAGATGTCCTTGAGGATCTGCCGCTTTGGCGGCACGATCTTGCCGACGCGGTTCATGGTGAAGACGTACTGGGCCATGGGTTTCCTGAAGAAGTTCTGAAAGCGGGCGCGCGCCGCGAGTGCGGTTCGCGCAACCCGCTATTGTCGCCGTTCAGGATTTCTGAGGTTCGTCCCGGGATTCGCCCCTGTCGAACACGACGCACCACGTGTTGGACGCTTCAAGCCGCCAGGCCGAGTTGAAGCGCGCGGTCGGCTTTACGGCAAGGTTGCGCACCGGGCCGGTCGAGTGTGGGAGCGTGCCGTCGGCGAGCACGACGACGTGGTCGGGCGCTCACGAGAACGGCGCGGCCTTCTTCTCGAAAAAGCGCGTCTGCGCCGTGGCGGCCGCGGCCTTCACTTCGCCGCCGCCAGCTCGGCCGCTTTCGCCCGCGCTGCATAGCGCTGCGCGAGCACCGCACACACCATCAGCTGCATCTGGTGAAACAGCATCAGCGGCAGCACGACCGCACCGACCGTGCCGCTGGCGAACAGCACGCGCGCCATCGGGATGCCGCTGGCCAGGCTCTTCTTCGAACCGCAGAACACGATCGTGATCTCGTCTTCCTTCGAGAAACCGAGGCGCCGCGCCGCGAAGGTGGTGGTGAACAGCGCGAGCGCCAGCAGCACCGCGCAGACGACGACCAGACCCACCAGCGCCGTCAACGGTATCTGCTGCCACAACCCCTGGATCACCGCCTCGCTGAACGCGGTGTAGACCACCAGCAGGATCGAGCCGCGGTCGATCGTGCCCAGCACGGCCTTGTTGCGTTCGACCCAACCGCCGATCCACTGGCGCGCGATCTGCCCGGCGATGAAGGGCGCGAGCAACTGCAGCACGATCGCGCGCACCGCGTCGAGCGACGACTCGGCACCGTGCTGTGCCAGCAGCAGCCCGACCAGCGCCGGCGTCAGGAAGATGCCGATCAGGCTCGACGCCGACGCGCTGCACACCGCCGCCGGCACGTTGCCGCGCGCCATCGAGGTGAACGCGATCGCCGACTGCACCGTCGCCGGCAGCGCACACAGGAACAGGATGCCGATGTACAGGTCGGGCGTGACCAGCGGTTCGAGCAGCGGTCGCAGCGCGAGGCCGAGCACCGGGAACATCACGAAGGTGGCGGCGAACACCAGCAGGTGCAGCCGCCAGTGCGTGATGCCGGCGACGATCGCCTCGCGCGAGAGCTTGGCGCCGTGCATGAAGAACAGCAGGCCGATCGCGATGTTGGTGATCCAGTTGAATGCGACCGCCGCGCTGCCGCTGCACGGCAGCACGCTCGCGGCGATGACCACCGCGGTCAGCAGCAGGGTGAAGTTGTCGGGAATGAAGCGGGAGCGGGCCATGCGCGCGAGCTTAAAGCAAGCGCGACACACCGGCGAAACGCGCGCCAGCGGTTCACGGCTCGTTGCTGATCATCGGATCGACCATGAGGATGGCACCGGTCGCGGCGTTCTTCACGTAGACCGAATACTTGAACACGCCACCCACGGAGTTGTCGTCGTACAGCGTGGCCTTCGCCGGATTTCCGGGCAGCGTTCGCGACGGAATCGGGAACTGCGTGCCGGGGTTGGTCACGACGACTGCGTCCTGGTCGGTGAAGACATAGCCGTCGGTCTTGAGCACAAACTTCAAGACCGCATTGCAGCGGTCGGTGACCGACACGCGCTCCGGGGTGCAGACGACGTTCTTGTCGGCATCGACCGTGACGATCACTTTGTGGGGGTCTGGGCTGTTCATGGTTGGTTTGTCCAAAGGTTCAAGGATGGGCCGGTGCCGCCCCCGCGGCGGCGGCCAGTCGTTGACGAAGGTCGGCATAGGCGGGGTGCCGATAGGGAGACGCTTCGATTCGTTTGGCGAGCGCTCGGGCGTCGTCGATCGCGCCCAGGCGCAGCCGCGCGTGGGCCAGCAAGGTCATCGACGGCAACTCGCCGCCCGCGGCACGCGCCTGCAGCCGTTCCGCCGCTGCCTGCCGGTGTCCGCGTGCGGCTTGCGCGTCCCCAGCGCGCGCCAGCAGATCGCCGAGCGCCAGCTCGACCGCAGCCGCGACGCGCGTCTGTTCCGCATCCAGCACCTTGCCGGCCGACGCGGACGCCTGCAGCGTCGCGACGAAACCCTCGAGCTCTGGGCGCGTCGGCAGCGGCGCCTTTCCGAGCGCGATCCGGTCCAGCAGCAAGCTGCCCGCGAGCACGATGTTCCACTTGTTGCGCGTGGCGTCGGTCGACAGCAGCCGGCGCATGTCACCGGCCACGCGGTCGAGGTTCGCTGCCGCAGCGGCCGGCCGGCCGAGCACGATCTCGCTCTCGGCCAGGCTCAGGCGCACGAAGATCAGGTGCGCCAGCCACTCGGTGTTGCTGCGATCGAACGCGACCAGCCCCTCGATCCGCGGCAGCGCCTGTTCGGTCATCCGCAGCGCGACCTCGGGGTGGCCGAGCATCGATTGCAGCCGGCCGAGTTCGTAGCTGCCGTTCGCGAGCAGTTGCTGCGCGCTGCGGTTCCGGTCGACGTCGGGCAGCTTGGCCAGCGTCGCGATCTTGATCTGCTGCGCGTCGATCGCCGCCTCGAACTCGCCCTTGGCCTCGCGCACCTTGGCGATCCAGCCCCAAGCGTTGGCAAGGTCCCAGCCGTGTTCGCCCGCGGCACCGGCGATCCCGGCCCACGCATCGCGCGCTGCGGAGAAAGCCTTCTCGGCCTGATCCAGCCGCCCGGTTTCGAGATAGAGGACACCGAGGTTCACGCCGGCATAGGCCGTCTCGATGCGCCAGTCGAGCTTGCCCGGGTCGAGACGGGTCAGCTGCCCTGCCAACGCCTGGTACTGGCGGAACGCTGCTTCGGCGTCCGCGACCTGGCCGCGCCGGCGCGCCATGTAGCCGACCCAGTAGACACTTTGCGCATGGTCGAAGATGCGCTGGCCGTCGCGCGGCGCCCGTGCCACCAACTCGGCGGTGCTGTCGGCGGCGCGCTGAAACACGCGCATCGCTTCGTCCAGGCTGCCGCGCCGTTCGGCGATCTCGCCGATCAGGTGCAGCGCCCGCGCGCGCCGGCCGAGCGCATCGGCGTCGAGCCGGCCCATGTCCTGTGCGGCGTAGTAGTCGAGCGCTTTCGCACCGACAGCATCGAGCACGTCGAGCCGGCCGACCGGCTGCAGCTTCTTGCGCAGATCGCCGAGCATGAACTCGACCAGACCCTCGGCCAGCACGCGCTGACGCCGCGCCTCGTTGGCCTCCCACAGCGCGACGCCGACACCGACCGCCAAAGCCGTGGCGACGACGCCGCCCGCGGCCACCCCGAGACGATGCCGCCGCATGAACTTGACGACCCGGTAACGCAGCGTGTCGGGCTGCGCCGCGACCGGCTCGTCGTCGAGGTAGCGCCGGAGATCGTCGGCCAGCAGCGCCGCATTGGCGTAGCGCTCGGCCGGCGACTTCTTCAGCGCCTTGACGACGATGTTGTCGAGGTCGCCGCGCAGCGCGCGTGCGAGCCTGAGCTTCGCTGCGGCCGAGCCGGCTGCGCCGCTGCGCAACACGGCGTCCGACAGCCGCTTCGGCTCGACCTCGATCACCGCGCGCATCTGGTCCAGCGGCGCGATCGTTCCGCCCGCGGTCGGGTGCACATCGCAGAGCAGCACGTACAACAGCACGCCGAGCGCATAGACGTCGGTCGCGGTCGTGACATCGCCGCCCTGCAACTGCTCCGGCGACGCGTACTGGAGCGTGAACGCGCGCCCGCCGAGCTGCGTCAGCTCGGTCGCCGGCGTCGGCCCGGCGTTGTCGTCGAGCAGCTTGGCGATGCCGAAGTCGAGCAGCTTGATCTCGCCGGCGGTGGTCACGAGGATGTTCGACGGCTTCAGGTCGCGGTGCAGGATCAGCCGGTTGTGCGCATGGGTCACCGCGGCCAGCACGTCGAGAAACAGACGCACGCGGGCGGCCAGGTCGAGCGATTGGTCTTCGCAATAGCGCTTGATCGTGACGCCGTCGACGTATTCGAGCACGAGGTAGGGCTGGGCCGCGTCGCCGACGCCGGCATCCAGCAGGCGCGCGATGTTCGGGTGCGCCAGCCGCGCCAGGATGCTGCCTTCGCGCGCGAAGCGTTCCCGCGCGCCCGGCGTCGCCAGGCCGGCGTTCAGGAACTTGATCGCCACCTGGCCTTCGAAGCGGCCGTCGCTGCGGCGTGCGAGCCAGACCGTGCCCATGCCGCCCTGCCCGAGTTGGCGCTCGACGGTGTACGCACCGAAGACCTGGCCCGCGAGGCTCGCCTCGGGCAACGGCGCGGTCGGCCCGCGACCCGCCGCGCGCGCCACGCCGGAAATCGTCACTTGCAGCAGCGCCTCGAGGTCGTCGGCCAGCGTCGCATCCTCGGCGCGCAATTCGGCAATGCGCCGCGCCCGGTCCGGCCCGTCGCGGGCCAGCACGTCGTCGAG
>JANXVK010000479.1 GCA_025351675.1 Rhizobacter sp. | reverse complement strand
CAGCTGCCCTCGGCCGCCAGGCTCAGTGCGAACAGCAGGCCTTGCGCGGCGGCGGCCTCTTGCACGGCTTGCAGGATGCAGCCCGCATCGACCGTCATCGCGAGATTGGCCGCATCGATCGCGCGCACGCGGTTCATGCGCGCGAGGCTCAGCAGCACCTGGCTGCCGCTTTCGTTCGGGATCGAGGCGCCGACCAGACCGGTGTTGCCACCTTGGGTGACGACCGAGGTGCCGTGCGCCGCGCAGGCTTTCACGACCGCCGCAACTTCAGTTGTCGACGCCGGCCGCACGACCGCCAGCGCGCGGCCGCGGTAGCGCTTGCGCCAGTCGACCTCCCAAGCCGAGAGGTCGCCGTCGACGAAGACGTTCGATGCGCCGACGACGGCACGCAGCGTGTCGACGACGCTCATGCCGCCGCCTCCTTCGCGTTGCGCAGCCGCCAGCGCACATGCGCCGCACAGGCCGCGAACAGCAGCAGGCACAGCAGCACCTCGATCGCGCCGAGCCACACGCCGGCGCCGCGATCGCTGGTCGCGCGCACGATGCCTTCGGTGAAGTAAAGCCACACCATCAGGCTCAGCCAGCGGTACGTGTACATGCGGTTGCGCAACAACCCGCCGAGTGGGAACAGCAACGGTACGACCTTCAACGCCAGCGTGCCGTTGCCGGTCGGCGCGAGCCACAACTCCCACGCCAGGCCGAGCACGATCAGCGCGATCACGCTGCCGACCGCAACCGCTCGGGTCCAGGCGATCGGGGCGGGCAGGGGCGCGGTGGTGGGCGCGGTTGGGGGTTCTGTCGGCTCAGGTGTGTGATTCATCGCTGGCTATGATGCCAGCAATGAAACTCACGACCACGATCAAGTCGGCAGTGCACGAGCAGTTGCCCGACCTGGTCGAGACCCTGCAGACGTGGCCGTGGCTCGACACGCTGCGCACCTTGCGCGCCCGTTTTCGCGAAGACCGGCTCGGCCTCACCGCGAGCAGCCTGACCTTCACGACGCTGATCTCGCTGGTGCCGCTGCTGACCGTGATGCTCGCGGTGTTCTCGGCCTTCCCGATGTTCGCCAGCTTTCAGGATTCGCTGCAGAAGTATTTCTTGCAGACGCTCGTTCCGCCCGACATCGCCAGCCAGGTGCTGAAGGCGCTGAACCAGTTCGCCTCCAAGGCCAAGGGCGTCGGCAGCGTCGGCCTGGTGCTGCTGTTTCTCGCCGCGCTCGCGCTGATGCTGACGATCGACCGCACGCTCAATGCGATCTGGCGCGTGCGCACGCCGCGGCCGATCGCGCAGCGCGTGCTGGTGTACTGGGCCGCCGCGACGCTCGGGCCACTCGTGCTCGGTGTAAGCCTGAGTCTTACGTCGTACGCGCTGTCGGCGTCGCAAGGCCTGGTCGGCGTGCTGCCGGGCGGCGTCTCGCTGCTGCTCGGCACGCTCGAGTTCCTGCTGCTTGTCGCGGCGCTCGCCGGCCTTTTCCACTACGTGCCCAACACCCACGTGCGCTGGCGCCACGCGATCGCCGGCGCGGCGTTCGCCACGCTCGGCTTCGAACTGGCGAAGAAACTGCTGAGCTGGTACCTCCAGACGGTACCGACCTACACCGTGATCTACGGTGCGCTCGCCGCGGTGCCGATCTTCCTGATCTGGATCTACCTCGCCTGGGTGATCGTGCTGCTCGGCGCGGTGATCGCGGCCTATGCGCCGAGCCTGCAGATGCGCGTCAAACGCTGGCCCGACGGCCCCGGCGCACGCCTGCAGCTCGCGCTCGCGGTGCTGCGCGAGCTGGCACGGGCGCGCGCCAGCGGCGAGCGGGGCCTGAGCGCCGGCCAGCTCGGCGAGGCGCTGCGCACCGATCCGCTGCAGACCGAGCCGATCCTGGAGACACTGCAGCGCTTCGACTGGGTCGGTCATCTTGACGAGCCGAACGACCCGCGCTTCGTGCTGCTGTGCGACCCGGCGCGCACGCCGGCGCAGCCGCTGCTCTCGCAGTTCCTGCTCGAACCTTCGGCCGCATCGCGTGGCTTGTGGCAGCGCGCCGGCTTCGACACGATGACTTTACGTGAGCTGCTCGACGCCTGACCCCGCCTATCGGCGCGCTCCTACAGACGGTGACCGTCCCTACCGGAAAACTATGGCACACGACCACCACGAAGGAGACACACCATGGCGTGCTTCGAACACGATTCAACCCCCAACCGATCGATCTGGATGCATCGGTTCAGCATCCGTTTGATGCAACTGCACCCCGGCCTGCGTGCTGCGGCCGCGATGAAATACGCGACCGATGCATGGTCAGAAGCGCAGCAGCGCGAGCCGGAGGATGTGGCCCGCGCCTACCGCGTCGCCCATGCCGCCGACCGCACTG
>JANXVK010000465.1 GCA_025351675.1 Rhizobacter sp. | reverse complement strand
CTTCAGAGCCCATTCGCTCAGCTCGCCGTGCGGCAGCGCGCCTTCCGCGTCGACCCACTTGTGGCCGGTCTCGGGCAAGTCGGCGAGCAGCATCTCCAGCACCATCTTCTGGCTCTTCTTCGCGCGTGCGCTGTCGGTCGTGACGACCATGTCCGGCTGCACGCTGCGGCAGCAGCTGGGGCCCAGCGTGCGCTCGCCCTTGATCTCGACGACGCAGACGCGGCAATTGCCGTCGGGGCGATAGCCTGCCTTGAAACAGAGCGTGGGGATCGCGATGCCTTCGCGCGTCGCGACACTCAGGATCGTTTCGCCGTAGCGCGCGCTGACGGCCTTGCCATCGAGCGTGAACTCGACGCGTGCCGCCTGCAGTTGCGCCAATGCCAACGGTGCGTTCATCGCGAAGCTCCTATCTCATGCGCGAAGTGCTTGACAACACTGCGGATCGGGTTCGGCGCGGCCTGCCCGAGCCCGCAGATCGAGGCGTCGATCATCACCTGGCTCAGGTCTTCGAGCGTGTTGCGATCCCAAGTTACCGCGTCCATCAGACGCGCCGCCTTGTCGGTGCCGACGCGGCACGGCGTGCACTGGCCGCAACTCTCGTGGGCGAAGAATCGCATCATGTTGGAAGCCGCGTCGCGGGCGCGGTCGTGCTCGCTCAGCACGATCACGGCGGCCGAGCCGATGAAGCAGCCGTGCGGCTGCAGCGTGTCGAAGTCGAGCGGAATGTCGGCCAGGCTCGCCGGCAGGATCCCGCCCGAAGCGCCACCGGGCAGCCAAGCGTAGAGCGTGTGGCCTTGCGCCATGCCACCACAGTATTCGTCGACCAGTTCCTGCAGCGTAATGCCGGCTGGCGCGAGCTTGACGCCCGGTCGCGCCACGCGACCGCTGACGCTGAAGCTGCGCAGCCCCTTGCGGCCGTTGCGCCCGAAGCCGGTGAACCAAGCCGGGCCACGCTGCACGATGTCGCGCACCCAGTAGAGCGTCTCGAAGTTGTGCTCCAGCGTTGGCCGACCGAACAGCCCGACCTGCGCGATGTACGGCGGCCGCAACCGCGGCTCGCCGCGCTGGCCCTCGATGCTCTGGATCATCGCGGACTCTTCGCCGCAGATGTAGGCGCCCGCGCCGCGGCGCAGTTCGATGTGCGGCAGCTTGAACGGCGCCGCTTGCTGCAGCTTCGCAAGCTCGGCCGTCAGCAGTTCACGGCAGCCGTGGTACTCGTCGCGCAGGTAGACGTAGACCGCGTCGATACCGACAACGTGCGCGGCGATCAGCAGCCCTTCGAGAAAACGGTGCGGGTCGCGTTCGAGGTAGGTGCGGTCCTTGAACGTGCCGGGCTCGCCTTCGTCGATGTTGACCGCCATCAGGCGCGGCGCGGGCTGGTCGCGCACGATGCGCCACTTGCGGCCGGCGGGGAAGCCCGCGCCACCGAGGCCGCGCAGGCCCGAGTCTTCGAGCGCCTTGATCAGGTCATCGCCGGCGCGCTGGCCGCTGATGACTTCGGTGGCGAGTGCGTAGCCGCCGGCCGCGCGGTAGGTGTCGAAGTCCACGAAGGCTGGGGCCACGTCGGCCTCGCGTTCGCTGATGCCGCGCTCGGCCAGCGCGGCCGGATCGAACGACGCGTCCGCGCGCGCAGCCGGATGGCGCGTGTGCTCGCCCCGCACCGCCGCGACCACCGCATCCGCATCCGCGCACGGCACAGGGCACTGGTGCACGACCGCGACCGGCGCCTGCTCGCAACGCCCGACGCACGGCGCGGCGATCACCTTGACCTCGGCGCCGAGCAGCGCCGGCAAGCGCGCGAGCAGATCGCGCGCGCCGGCCAACTCGCAGCTCAGGCCGTCGCACACACGCACAGTGAGCGCCGGAGCTGCTTCGCCGTCGCCGACCACCTCGAAGTGGTGATAGAAGGTCGCGACTTCAAACACCTCGGCCATCGGCACATTGGTCTCTCGCGCGAGCGCGACGAGGTGCCGCTCGTGCAGCCCGCGGTGCGCGTCGTTCAACAGATGCAGGTGCTCGATCAGGCGGTCGCGGCGCCAGCCCGCCGCGGGCTTCTCACCGAGCAGCGCGCGCACCTCGGCCAGCGCGCCGTCGTCGACCGGCCGGCCCTTCAGCCGGCTTTTGCGCTTGATGCGCTGGCGCATCTCGTCGGCGGTGACGGAGGCCACCACAGGTGCGCCGGACGATGGGGGCGGTTCAGCGTTCATGACTTTGGACTATGCGATGTGGCCGCACACCGTGCCGGCCCGGGCGGTCAGGTGTCTTTCGAGATCGAAATCGTCGGGAACTTCGACGAGAAATCCTTCGCCCGCTGCGCGATCTTCACCGCCACCTGCCTCGCCACCGACTTGTACAGCCCGGCGATGTCGCCGTCCGGGTCGCTCACAACGCTCGGCCGCCCGTTGTCGGCCTGCACGCGGATCGACAGGTTCAGCGGCAGCGCACCGAGGTAGTCCATCTTGTACTCGGCGGCCAGGCGCTTGCCGCCTTCCTCGCCAAAGATGTGCTCGACGTGGCCGCACTTTTCGCACACGTGCACCGCCATGTTCTCGACGATGCCCAGAATCGGCACGCCGACCTTCTCGAACATCTTGATGCCCTTCTTGGCATCGAGCAACGCGATGTCTTGCGGCGTCGTCACGATGACCGCGCCGGTCAGCGGCACGCGCTGGCTCAGCGTGAGCTGGATGTCGCCGGTGCCCGGCGGCATGTCGACGATCAGGTAGTCGAGCTCATTCCAGTTGGTCTGGCGCAGCAACTGCTCCAGCGCCTGCGTGGCCATCGGGCCGCGCCAGATCATCGGGTTGTCCTGCTCGACCAGGAAGCCGATCGACATCACCTGGACACCGTAGTTCTCCATCGGCTCCATCGTCTTGCCGTCGGCCGAATCGGGACGGCCGTCGATCCCCATCATCATCGGCTGGCTCGGACCGTAGATGTCGGCATCGAGGATGCCGACC
>JANXVK010000401.1 GCA_025351675.1 Rhizobacter sp. | reverse complement strand
GCCCGACGAGATCAAGATCGGCATCATGCCGGGCCACATCCATCGCAAGGGCCGGATCGGCGTCGTCAGCCGCTCGGGCACGCTCACCTACGAAGCGGTGGCGCAACTCACCGAGCTGGGCATCGGCCAGTCGAGCGCTGTCGGCATCGGCGGCGACCCGATCAACGGCCTGAAGCACATCGACATCATGCAGCTCTTCAACGACGATCCGAACACCGACGCGGTGATCATGATCGGCGAGATCGGCGGTCCCGACGAAGCCGACGCGGCGCGCTGGTGCCAGCTGAACATGAAGAAGCCGATCGTCGGCTTCATCGCCGGCGTCACCGCGCCCGTGGGCAAGCGCATGGGCCACGCCGGCGCGCTGATCTCGGGCGGTGCCGACACGGCAGATGCCAAGCTCGAAGTGATGGAGGCCTGCGGGTTTACCGTCACGCGCAATCCGTCGGAGATGGGCAAGCTGCTCAAGGGTCTGCTGTAACCCGTCAAGCCGCGACGGTCGCCGACCCCGCGCCAGCCCGAGGCAGGCGCTGCACCGAAGGAATCTGCGCAATGGAAATGCTTCTGACCCCGACGTTCTGGATCGCCGTCGGCCAGATCATCATGATCGATATCCTGCTCGGTGGCGACAACGCGGTCGTGATCGCGCTCGCCTGCCGCAAGCTGCCGCCGGGGCTGCGCACCAAGGGCATCATGTGGGGCACGGCCGGCGCGATCGTGCTGCGCGTGATCCTGATTTTCTTCGCGCTGCAGCTGCTCGCGATCCCGTTCCTGAAGCTCGTCGGTGCGATCCTGCTGGTATGGATCGGCGTCAAGCTGCTGATCCCCGAGCATGAAGACGGCCACGCCAACATCGAGGGCAGCGACCGTCTCTGGGGCGCCATCAAGACCATCATCGTCGCCGACCTGGTGATGAGCGTCGACAACGTGATCGCGATCGCCGGCGCGGCCGAGACCGCCGGCGGCGACCACACGATGCCGCTGGTGATCTTCGGCCTGCTGGTCAGCATCCCGATCATCGTTTGGGGCAGCCAGCTGGTGATCAAGCTGATGGACCGCTGGCCCGTCATCATCACGCTGGGCGCGATGCTGCTGGGCTGGATCGCCGGCACGATGGCCGTCACCGACCCGGCGCTGATCAACCCGACGACGCTGCCGCAGATCCCGAAGCTGAACGACTCCGCGGTGCTGAAGTACGGTGCGGGCATCGCCGGCGCGCTGCTGGTGCTGGCGCTCGGCAAATGGATCGTGGCGCGGCGCGGCCCGAGCAGCGCCGCCACCTGATCGCCACCCCCATCTGCAACTGAGCGCCCCCGTGCCCGACCCGGCCGCCTTGCTGACCGCAGCGCTCCTGCTGCTCGGCGCGATCGCGACCTTCGTGCTCGGCTGGTGGCTCGGCCGCCGCCACGGGCGCACGCCATCCGCCGCGCGCGCCACGGCTGAAAGCCCGCCGGCCGAGCCGGCGCCGGCCGCGCTGCGCCCCGACCGCGGCACGCTCGGCCGCTACCGCATCGAGCGCGAGCTCGGCCGCGGTTCGATGGGCGCGGTCTACTTCGGGCACGACCCGCAGATCGGCCGTTCCGTCGCGATCAAGACGATGGCGCTGAGCCGCGAGTTCGAGGGCAGCGAGCTGGCCGAGGCGCGCGCGCGCTTCTTCCGCGAGGCCGAGATGGCCGGGCGCTTGCGCCACCCCGACATCGTGACGATCTTCGACGCCAGCGAAGACCAGGGCTTGGCCTTCATCGCGATGGAGTTCGTCGGCGGCCACGACCTGCTGCGCCACACGCTGCCCGGCCGGTTGCTGCCGGTGCCGGTGGTGTTGGCCACGCTGGCACGCGTCGCGAACGCGCTCGCGCATGCGCACCGCGAAGGCGTGGTGCACCGCGACGTGAAGCCGGCGAACGTGATGATCGACCCGGCCAGCGGCGCCGTGAAGGTCACCGATTTCGGCATCGCCCGCATCGCCGACGCCTGCCGCACCCGTACCGGGCTCGTGCTGGGCACGCCATCGTTCATGTCGCCGGAGCAGATGGCCGGGCGCCGCGTCGACGGTCGCACCGACCTGTACTCGCTCGGCGTGATGCTGTTCCAGTTGCTCACCGGCGCGCTGCCGCACCGCTCCGAGTCGATGGCCGAGTTGATGCGCCAGATCGTCAACGACACCGCGCCCGACGTGCGCACGCTGCGCCCCGAGCTGCCCGAGGCGCTCGCCAACATCGTCGCGCTGGCGCTCGAGAAGCGCGTCGAACTGCGCTACGCCGACGGCCGCCAGATGGCGGACGACCTGCTGGCGGTGGCGCAATCGATGCCGCCGGTCGGCGCGTCGGCGCCGCCTGTGACCGGCGACCCGCAATCGGGCCGATTCGAGGCCACGACGGAGTTTTATCGCGGCGAACCGAGGCACAATGCCGACCACTGATCAGAGCTCTCATGCCCGCACACGCTCCGTCCATGACCCTCGAGTTCTTCAGCGCCACCGACACCGGCCGGGCGCGCAACAACAATGAGGATTCGGTCGAGGTGGACGACTCGACCGCGCTGGTCGTGCTGGCCGACGGCATGGGCGGCTACAACGCCGGCGAAGTCGCCAGCGGCATGGCGACCTCGTTCATCAAGTCCGAACTCGGCCGCTGGCTCGCCGAAGCCTCCGAGAACGCGACCGACACCGATGTGCGCCGGGCGATGGACATTTGCGTCGACAACGCCAACCGCGCGATCTTCAACGCCGCCAACTCGAACCCGCAGTACGCCGGCATGGGCACGACGCTGGTGGTCGGCGTGTTCCGTGATTCGCGGCTGCTGATGGGCCACGTCGGCGACTCGCGCGCCTACCGGCTGCGCGCCGCGCGCCTGACCCAGATCACGCACGACCATTCGCTGCTGCAGGAGCAGATCGACTCCGGCCTGATCACGCCCGAGCAGGCGGCGTTCTCGGCCAACAAGAATCTGGTGACGCGCGCGGTCGGCGTCGAAGACACGGTGCTGCTCGAAACGCACCTGCACGACGTCCTGCCCGGCGACACCTACCTGCTATGCTCGGACGGCCTGTCCGACATGCTCGACGATGAGAGCATCGTGCAGCTGCTGATGGGCGCCGAGACCCTGCCCGAAGCCGCGAGCGCGTTGATCGACGCGGCCAACGAGGCGGGCGGCAAGGACAATATTTCGGTCGTTCTGGCGCGTGTTCGCGGCAGCACCGGCCCGACGCGTTCCTGGTGGCCGTTCCGCCGCTGAGAGCCGCACGGGCAGCCCGGCGCCGACGCGCAAAGAGTTGGACACAAGAGGTCAAAAGCAATGGGCAAACTGGTCGTATCGCTCGATGGTGTGGTGATCAAGGAAGTGCAGATCACCAAAGACAAGACCACGCTCGGCCGCCGGCCCTACAACGACATCGTGATCGACAACCTCGCGGTCAGCGGCGAACACGCCGTGCTGCAGATGGTCGGCGCCGATGTCTTCATCGAAGACCTGAACAGCACCAACGGCACCTACATCAACGGCAAGGCCGTCGAGAAGCAGCTACTGAGTCACAACGACACGGTCGAGATCGGCAAGTACAAGATCAAGTTCATGGTCGAGGACGGCACCGACTACGAGAAGACCATGATCATGAAGCCGGGCACGCGCCCGCCGCTGCCCACCGGCCAGCCGGCGCAAGGGCGCAATTCCGGCTTCGGCGCTTCCGGTTTCGGCTCGCTCGGCGCGTCGACCGTGCCGGCCTCGATCCGGGTGCTCAACGGCG
>JANXVK010000397.1 GCA_025351675.1 Rhizobacter sp. | reverse complement strand
CTGGTGCGGCATCACGCTGAACACGCTGGTCGCGCTGCTGTCGAGCGGGTCCTCGGGGCGCGTCTCCAGCCACAGGCGCTGCAGCAGGTTTTGCGCAACCTGCAACCGGTACGCGGCGCTCGCGCGCATGTCCGAGAGCGGCTTGAAGTCTTGTGCCAGCGCGGCTTTCGCGGCGTTGACGGTCGCCTGCGTCCACGCCTGGTCGACGATCGCAGCCTCGGCCAGCGCGGCGCGCTTCACGGTCGCGGCCATGCCGCCGTAGGCCAGGCGCACGGTCTTCACGACACCGCCGTCGAGTTCGATCGAGAAGCCCGCGCACAGCGCCGAGATGTCGCAATCGAAGCGTTTGCTGATCTTGTACGCCCGCACCTCGCGAGACATGACCGCGAGCGGCACGGCCAGGCCCTGCACGAACTCGCCTGCTTCCATCTGGTTCTTCATGTAGTCGAGGTAGAAATCCTGCAGCGGCAGGCGCCGCACGCGCGCGCCCTTGCGCAACTCGATCTGCGCGTCGAGCGCCATCAGCACCGGCGGCGAGTCGCCGATCGGCGAACCGTTCGCGACGTTGCCGCCCATCGTGCCGGCGTTGCGGATCGGCGGCGAGGCGAAGCGCAGCCACACGTCGGTGAGCGCGGGCCAGCGCGACGCGAGCGCGGCCCAGGCGGCTTCGAGCGAGGCACCGGCGCCGATGTACAGCTCACCGTCGGTTTCCTCGACGCGCTTCATCTCGTCGACCTCGCCGACGAAGATGATGTCGCCGAGCGGGCGGAACTGCTTGTTGACCCACAGACCCACGTCGGTCGAGCCGGCGAGCAGTTGTGCGGTCGGCTTGGCTTCGCGCAGCGCGGCGAGTTCGGCGAGTGTGGTCGGCGCGTGGAAAGCATCGGCCGAGTTGCCGGTGTACGTGAACGCCGCATCGGTCTCCAGCGCCTTCAACGCCGCGATCACCGGCGCAGTGTCGAGCGCGACCACCGGCAGGTCGAACATGCGTTGCCCCGCATCGAGGATCGGCCGGTAGCCGGTGCAGCGGCACAGGTTGCCCGAGAGTTCGTCGGCCAGTTGCTGGCGCGTCGGCTGGGTCGAGCACGCGCGGTGGTGCTCGTAGGTCGACCACAGCGACATCACGAAGCCGGGCGTGCAGAACCCGCATTGCGAGCCGTGGCACGCAACCATCGCCTGCTGGACCGGATGCAGCTTCTCGTCGACCGTCATCGCCTTCAGGTCTTCGACCGTGAACAGCGCCTTGCCGTCGAGTGTCGGCAGGAACTGGATGCAGGCGTTCACGGTCTTCAGGCTCAGGCCGCGCACGGCGGACTTGTCGCCCGCTGCGGCTGTCTCGCCGATCACCACCGTGCAGGCGCCGCAATCGCCCTCGTTGCAGCCTTCTTTCGTGCCGGTGCAGCGCGCGTCTTCACGCAGCCAGTCGAGCACGCTGCGCGTGGTCGCCGTGCCGCTCACCTGGACCACGGCACCGCGGTGGAAAAAGCGGATCGGGCGGCGGGTCGTCGGCTCTGACATGGCGATGGTTCTCAAGTTCGGTGATACCCGAAACTTAGTCGCTTCCGGGTATCGGGGTATACAGTCCAGAGCATAGTGCTTATGGGTTCCAGCTTATGGCGCAGCGTTTGGACTTCGACAAGATTGAGCTCTACCTCATCCGGGTGTTGAAGACCTTGATCACCGAACGAAGCGTCTCCCGGGCTGCCATGCGCTTGCAAAGCACGCAGCCTGCCGTGAGTGCCCAGCTGAAACGGCTGCGCGCGCTGACGGGAGACCCGTTGCTGGTGCGCGCCGGCAACAACATGGCGCCCACCGACACCGCGTTGCGCCTGCTCGACCCCGCCACGCGGATGCTGCAGGATGCGGACCGACTGTTCAGCCCGCGCGCCCACCAGCGCGGCTTCGACCCGCTGACGAGCGTCGGCACCTTCCGCATCGCCGCGAGCGACTACCTCGACCCGCTGTTCCTGCCCGAATTCGTGGCGCACCTGAAGCGGGTCGCGCCGAGGGTGCGGCTCGAGCTGATGCCACTCTCGGGCGAGTTCGACTACCGGCGCAGCCTGGCCGCGGCCGAGGTCGATCTGGTGATCGGAAACTGGCTGAAGCCGCCGGACGAGCTGCACCAGGGCCGCCTGCTGTCGGACGAGATCGTCTGCCTCGTGGCCGAGGATCATCCGGTGGTCCGTGCCGCCAACACCCGTGCCTGGTCGCCCGAGCGCTACCTGGCCTGCGAGCACGTCGCGCCGACGCCGTTCCGCGCCAACGCTCCGGGCGTGATCGACGAGCATTTGGCCTCGATCGGCGTCACCCGCGACGTGATGGTGCGCAGCGCGCACTTCGGGCTGATCCCGCTGATGGTGGCGCAGAGCCTGCTCGTGCTGACCACCGGCCGGCTGTTCTGTTCGCGCTACGTCGACAGCCTGCCGGTGCGCATCGTGCGCTGCCCGGTGCCGTTCCCGCCACTGACCTATTACCAGCTGTGGCACGACCTGACGCACGCCTCCGCCTCGGGCCGATGGCTGCGCGACCAGGTGCGCGACGTGGCGCGCAACCTGTCGGGGCACGGCATGCTGCAGCGCCCGATCGCCGCGCGTGGTCCCGCCGCAGCTCCCTGAGACCACGTTTCCCACCCGCCCATGCTCAACCCAAGCACCTCCACTGTCGGCCGCGTCGCGCTGCGCGGCGACCTGCTCGATTTCACCGCCGAGCCTGGCTGGGGCGAGGTCGAGTCCGACGCCGTGCGCTTTCGACCCGACCACTGGCTGCTGATCGAGAACGGCCGCATCACCGGCGCGCAGACTGCCGAACCCGACGCCAGCTGGCAGCGCCACGACCACCGCGGCAAGCTGATCCTGCCCGGCTTCATCGACACGCACGTGCACATGCCGCAGCTCGACGTCATCGCCAGCTACGGCACCGAGCTGCTCGATTGGCTCAACACCTACACCTTCCCGGCCGAGACGCGCTTTGCCGACCCGGCGCACTCGCAGGCCGGCGCCGAACTGTTCGTTGCGGCGCTGCTGGCGAACGGCACGACTGCGGCGGTCGTGTTCCCGACCGCGCACAAGGTCTCGGCCGAGGCGCTGTTTGCGTCGGCCCGGCAGCGCGGCATGCGCCTGGTCACCGGCAAGGTGTTGCAAGACCGACATTCGCCCGACGGCCTGCGCGACGACGTGGTGCAAGCCCGCAACGACTGCATTGACCTGATCCGGCGCTGGCACGGAGTCGATCGCCTCGCCTACGCGGTGACCGTGCGCTTCGCGCCCACCAGCACACCCGAGCAGCTCGCGATGGCCGGCGAGCTCTGCGCCGCCGACCCGACGCTCTACATGCAGACCCACGTCGCCGAAAACCGCGCCGAGGTCGAGTGGGTGAAGCAGCTGTTCCCGCAGGCGCGCAGCTACCTCGACGTGTACGCCAGCGCCGGCCTGCTGCACCGCCGCAGCGTGCTCGCGCACGGCGTCTGGCTCGACGACGCCGACCGCGCCGCGTTGCGCCAGTCGGGCGCGCAGATCGCGCACAGCCCGTCGTCGAACCTGTTCCTCGGCAGCGGGCTGTTCGACTGGACGGCATCGCTCGCGTCGGGCTCGGCCGTGAGCCTGGCGACCGACGTCGGCGGCGGCACCAGCCTGTCGATGATCCGCACGATGGCCGACGCCTACAAGGTGCAGGCGATGGCCGGCCAGCGGCTCACGGCTTGGAAAGCGCTTCATTCGGCCACGCTCGGCTCGGCCCATGCGCTGCTGCTCGCCGACGAGATCGGCTCGCTCGAAGCCGGCCGCGTGGCCGACGTGTGCGTCTGGGACTGGGCCGCCGACCCGGTCGCGAAACGCCGCATGGAGGTGGCGCGCAGCCTGCACGAGCGGGCGTTCGCGTGGATGACGCTGGCCGACGACCGCAACCTGGTCCAGGCGTGGGTGGCCGGGGCGCTGCGGCACCAACGCCCCAGCGGATAAGGTTGGTCGCGAGGCCCTTCCGGCCTGAATTTTGCAAGTGCCGAGGTCACCACCGATTGACGTGATTCCCGGTGCATGGCCTCATCGCGAGCGCCGTGATGATCGTCACAGGAGAGAGAAACCGTGTTGCGACTCGAACTGGTCAACATCAGCAAGCAGTACCCCGCCGTGAAGGCGAACGACTCGGTCAACCTCCAAGTCGAGCCCGGCGAGATCCACGCCGTGCTCGGCGAGAACGGCGCCGGCAAGTCGACGATGATGAAGATGATCTACGGCGCCGTCCGGCCCGACGAAGGCGAAATTCGCTGGAACGGGCAACAGGTCGACATCAGGAACCCGCAAGAGGCGCGCGCGCTCGGCATCAGCATGGTGTTCCAGCATTTCAGCCTGTTCGACACGCTCAGCGCGGCCGAGAACGTCTGGCTCGGGCTCGACAAGTCGCTCTCACTCGCCGAAGTCACCGAGCGCATCACGCAGGTCTCCAAGGGCTACGGGCTCGATGTGGAGCCGCTGCGGCCGGTGCATTCGCTCTCGGTCGGCGAGCGCCAGCGCGTGGAGATCGTGCGCGCGCTGATGACCAACCCCAAGTGCCTGATCCTGGATGAGCCCACCTCGGTGCTCACGCCGCAAGCGGTCGAAAAACTCTTCGTCACGCTGCGCAAGCTCGCGAGCGAAGGCTGCAGCATCCTCTACATCAGCCACAAGCTCGACGAGATTCGCGCGCTGTGCCACAACTGCACCGTGCTGCGCGGCGGCAAGGTCACCGGCGAGGTCGATCCCACCAAGGAAACCAACGCCAGCCTCTCGCGCCTGATGATCGGCGCCGAGCCGCCGCAGTTGCAGCACATTCAATCGAAGCTGGGTTCGGTCGCGTTGGAGCTGAAGGGCCTGAACTTGGC
>JANXVK010000369.1 GCA_025351675.1 Rhizobacter sp. | reverse complement strand
CGTCGGCCCGCGCTGGCGCGAATGCGCGAGCGCGTCGAGCGCGCCCGCGAAGAGGCGGCTCGCGAACGGGTAGTCGATCAGGAAGGCCGACATCGCGAGCAGGTTCGGGTCGCAATCGGCCTCGATGCGGTAGCGCTGCAGCGCGCCGAGGTAGTCGGCATAGCCGAGCTCGCTGCGGATCACCTCGAACCCGGCCCAGTAGCGCTCGGCGTTCGCGGCGCCGAAAGCGTCGGTCAGGTGGCTGCGCAGATCGGCGACGACCGCATCGTTGTCGAGCAGTGTGTTGTCGACGTCGAAGAGGTAGACCGTGTCTTGGGCGGTGGTTGAGGTCAAGAGCGGGCTCCGGTCAGCGTTGCGCAGGGCGGCGCGATGTCACGGTACACCGCTTCGCGCGCGCCTGCTGCATCAGGTGGTCATCGCTGCGCCATGAAAAAGCGAACCATCTCCGCCGAAGCGTCGGGGCCTTTCGCGTCGGTGTAGGAGCCCGCCGCGTCGCCGCCCGACCAGGCGTGCGCGCCGCCGTGCAGCAGCCATTGCTCGACCTGCGTGCGGCCCGCCGCGTCGACATAGAGCGTGCGCGTGAACTCGCGGCCGCCGCTGCTCGCAGGCGGCAACTCGGTCGGGTGCAGCGGCGCGCGAGCCTCGCCGGCTGCGATCGCCTGTTCGACGACGGCCGCGGCGTTCGCCATCACCACGGTCGAATCCTGATCGCCCTGGAAGACGATCGTCGGCACACCGGCGCCCGGCGTGCCGCGCGCTTCCGAGCGTGTGCCGAACAGGCTGCTGCCGTGCATTGCGGCGAACGCCGACCCGACGTCGTGCGCCGCGCCGTGCGGCAGGCCCGAGTGCGCGCCGACCGCGCGGAACAGCTCGGGGTGGGTGTGGCCGAGAATCACCGCCATCGCGGCGCCGGCGGACAAGCCGGCCACGAACACGCGCTGCGGATCGACCGCTTCGGCCTCGATCACGTCGCGTGCGATACCGGCCAGGATTTCCGGCTCGCCGCCCTCGCGGGCCTGATCGGCCGGGCGAAACCAGTTCCAGCAGTTCGAGCCGTTCGCATTGCGCGATTGGGCCGGCCAGGCCACCAGAAAGCCGTGCTGCTCGGCGAGCACGTTCATGCGCGTGCCGGCGGCGAAGTCGTCGGGGTCCTGCTTGCAGCCGTGCAGCATCACGACCAGTGGCATCGGGCCCGACCGCGCGCGGGCAGGAACATACAGTTTCCAGGCGCGCGTCCCGGCCGGCCCGGTGTGGCTGCGGTCGAAGAAGCCGGCGCCGGTGCGGGCCGGCGCGCGCGCCGGGACATCGACCCGCTCGACGAACTCGACGGGGGCCGAGCCGGCGGGCGGCGCCGCTCCCGGGGCGGCCGGGCGCTGCGCGATGCCGGCCGCGGCAAGCGCGCTGCCAATCGTGTCGATGACCCGGCGTGCTGGCCCGCTGCGGGTGTCGAGCCCGGCCGAGCGAAGCGCGCGGTCGATGGTTTCTGACAGGGTGTGAATGCTCATGGGCTACTAAAATTGGTGCAATGCAGCATCTTGCCCTCGCACGGGCGCAGAGGCGCTGCCGGATTGCCGGCCGCGCTGTTCTCTGTAGCCGCCATGGCCTGTTGTCCGACACGCTCGCGACCACCGGTTTTCGATACTTCAGTCAACACAGGAGCTTCGACATGGAACTCGAACCGCTGATGGGCCGCTACTTCCGGCTCAAGCAGGAACTCTCGCTCGCTTACCGTGCCCGCCCGTGGCTCGGCGGTCGGATCGATCGCCTCGCGGATGAGCTCGCCGCGACCGAACGCGAAATCGGCACGCGGCTGGCCGCGTCGCGCAGTGGCGAGAGCCACACGGGGAGCTCATCGCATGGCTAGGAACATCGCGAACCCGTCGACAGAATTCAGGCCCTTCACGCCGACCGCGCTCGAAGCTTCGTCGCGTCTGAGCTTCAAGCGCTTGCGTCAGCCGACGCCGCTGCCGACCTTGATGTCGGAGTCGGCGCTGGGCCGGTATCTGGACCGACTGAACTGGCTGTTCGGCGGCCGCTAGCGTTTACCGGAAGGCGCCGCTGCGCGAGGGCTGTCGCCGCGGGCGCCGCGCCTGACCATCGCGAGCGGACGTTTCCCTTTCAACTGCCGCTCGATTCCGTCGTTCAGGCTGCCGCGCAGTGCGAGCACGCGCTCGATGTGGCCGTAGACACCCGGGAACCGCAGGTCCAGCCACAGCCACAGCGTGCAGGCGCGCAGTGCTTGTTCCATGCGGTCGAGCCGGCTGTAGCCATCGACATCGTCAAGAAACCACGGTGAGCCGGCCCTGCCGGTCAGCGCGTGGCTGCCTGCCCAGTCGAGATACGCCTGCACCTGTGATTCGGTGCGCGTGTCGACCGGCGCTTGGGCGTAGATGAAGCGCTCTTTCAGCGTCAGTTTGGAGGCAACACGGTCGAGCTGTTCGGCCAGCTCCAGCATCTGCTCGAGCTCGGCGACCGCGAAGTGCGCGTCGTCGAGCTTCAACTGCTGCATGAACACGTCGAGCACTTCGCGCAGCTTGGTCTTGTGCAAACGCGCTGAGATCGTGTCGACATGCCAGCCGTTCGGCGCCACCGGCGCCTTGAAATCGGCGGGCGCGCGCGGCGTCTTGTGCATCAGGTCTTTCAGCATGCGCGCGGCGGCCGGCTCGGCCTCCTTGAGCACCCCGGCGAAGCCTTCTTCGTGCATGCCGAAGCGGCCGGCGCGGCCGGCGATCTGGTGCACTTCGGACTCGTTCAGCGGCCGGTCGT
>JANXVK010000313.1 GCA_025351675.1 Rhizobacter sp. | reverse complement strand
ACCATCCAGACATCGAGGTCAGCGCGCGGCACGACTTGCCCGTAATGAACGTTGAAACCGTGGGCAAACGCAAGCGAAGCACCTTGCTTGATGTTCGGCTCGACATCATTCGTGTAAACCGTGGCAATCTGCTCATCAGGCAACAGCATCATGACGACATCGGCTTGCTTGACCGCATCCGCAACCTCAGCCACCTTCAGGCCAGCCATCTCGACCTTAGCCCAGGATGGGCCGCCTTTGCGCGCACCGACGACAACCTTGACGCCGCTGTCGTTCAAGTTTTGAGCGTGTGCATGGCCTTGCGAGCCGTAGCCGATGATGGCGACCGTCTTGCCCTTGACCAAGCTCAGGTCGGCGTCTTTGTCGTAGTAAACCTTCATGTCGCTATCTCCTGTGAATTCAGTGGGAACGGGATTTGGGATGGTGCCTGTCTGGTCGATCAGACCCGCAGGATGCGCTCGCCGCGACCGATCCCGCTGGTGCCGGTGCGCACGGTTTCGAGAATGGCGGCGCGGTCGATCGCCTCCAGGAAGGCGTCGAGCTTGCTCGTGTCGCCGGTGAGTTCGATCGTGTAGCTCTTGTCGGTGACATCGATGATGCTGCCGCGGAAGATCTCGGCCATGCGCTTCATCTCCTCGCGCTCCTTGCCGACCGCGCGCACCTTGATCAGCATCAGCTCGCGCTCTGTGAAGGCACCTTCGGTCAGGTCGACGACCTTCACGACCTCGATCAGCCGGTTCAGGTGTTTGGTGATCTGCTCGATGACCTCGTCAGAACCGGCGGTGACGATCGTCATGCGCGACAGCGAAGCGTCCTCGGTCGTCGCCACCGTCAGGCTCTCGATGTTGTAGCCGCGCGCCGAGAACAGCGCGACGACACGCGAGAGTGCGCCCGGCTCGTTTTCGAGCAGAAGGGCAATGATGTGTTTCATGTCGGTTTCAGCGCGCTCTTCAGACCGGCGGCGGTAACCGCCCGGCCCTTGGACACGCTGCTTTCGTTGAAAAGTGAGTGAATTTTCCGAAGGTGTTCAGCGCTTTCCGCCGTGGCCTGCGCAAGGCGCGGTAACGCCCTGCCCCGTCGCGGCGTTCAGCGCGTCACAGGTCTTCGGAGCCCAGCAACATTTCGGAAATGCCCTTGCCCGCCTGCACCATCGGCCAGACGTTCTCGGTCGGGTCGGTGCGGATGTCGAGGAACACGGTGCGGTCCTTCAACCGAATCGCCTCTCGCAGCGCGCCTTCCACGTCCGACGGTTTCTCGACCTTCAGCCCGACGTGGCCGTAGGCCTCGGCGAGCTTGACGAAGTCGGGCAGCGCGTCCATGTAGCTGTGCGAGTAGCGGCCGCCGTAGTCGATCTGCTGCCACTGCCGCACCATGCCGAGGTAGCGGTTGTTCAGCGAGATGATCTTGACCGGCGTCTTGTACTGCAGGCAGGTCGAGAGCTCCTGGATGCACATCTGGATCGAGCCTTCGCCGGTGATGCAGAACACATCCGCGTCGGGCTTCGCGAGCTTGATGCCCATCGCGTACGGCAGGCCCACGCCCATCGTGCCCAGGCCACCCGAATTGATCCAGCGGCGCGGCTGGTCGAAACGGTAATACTGCGCGGCCCACATCTGGTGCTGGCCGACATCGGAGGTGATGTACGCGTCGCTGTCTTTGGTCAGTTCCCACAGGGTCTGCACCACATGCTGCGGCTTGATGACCTCGGTGCTGTTCTTGAAGGCGAGGCAATCCTTCTTGCGCCACTCGTTGATCTGCTTCCACCAAGCTGAGATCGACGGCACATCGGGCTTCGCGGGAGCCTCGCGGATCTGCGCGATCAGTTCCTGCAGCACGTCCTTCACGTCGCCGACGATCGGAATATCGACGCGCACGCGCTTGCTGATCGACGACGGGTCGATGTCGACATGGATGATCTTCCGTTCGACCGACGCAAAGTGCTTCGGGTTGCCGATCACGCGATCGTCGAAGCGCGCGCCGACCGCCAGCAGCACATCGCAGTTCTGCATCGTCATGTTGGCCTCGTACGTGCCGTGCATGCCGAGCATGCCGAGGAACTTCGGGTCGCTGGCCGGCATCGCGCCCAGGCCCATCAGCGTGTTCGTGACGGGGTAGCCGAGCAGGTCGGCCAGTTCACGCAGTTCGGCCGAGGCATTGCCCAGCACCACGCCGCCTCCGGTGTAGATGTACGGGCGCTTCGCGGCCAGCAGCAACTGCACGGCCTTGCGGATTTGTCCGCCGTGGCCCTTGCGCACCGGGTTGTACGAACGCATCTCGACGCGCTCGGGGTAGTAGAACGGCGCCTTCGCCATCGACACATCCTTCGGGATGTCGACGACGACCGGGCCGGGGCGGCCGGTGCGGGCGATGTGGAACGCCTTCTTCAAAGTCAATGCCAGGTCGCGCACGTCCTTCACCAGAAAATTGTGCTTGACGATCGGCCGCGTGATGCCGACGGTGTCGCATTCCTGGAAGGCGTCGAGACCGATGGCGTGCGTCGGAACTTGCCCGGTGATGATCACCATCGGGATCGAGTCCATGTACGCGGTCGCGATGCCAGTCACGGCATTCGTGACGCCCGGGCCCGATGTAACCAGCGCGACGCCGACCTCGCCGGTGGCGCGCGAGTAGCCGTCGGCTGCGTGAACGGCAGCCTGCTCATGGCGCACGAGTACGTGTTCAATCGTCTCTTGCTTGTAAAGCGCGTCGTAGATGTACAGAACTGCGCCGCCGGGGTAACCCCAGAGGAACTTGACGTTCTCGGCCTGGAGGCACTTGACGAGGATTTCGGAGCCGTTCGGCTCGGGCGGGGAGGACGCGCTTGATTGAATGGGTTGCGCTGAGGCAGCCCGCTTCATTTCGGTGGGGGAGATGTCCATGATCGGAAACCTTTGTGAATTTCTCTGACGAAAAACCATCGGTGCGCCTCTCCTCATCCTCGTGAGACGGGTGTGGTGCCTGAGGGCCGAGCCGCATGGCGCCCCGGTTGGGCGGCCCGCGCTCGACCAATACTGTCGTGCAACCGAGAATTATGTCACCGGTTTGCTGCAGCGCGGCAAGCGCGGCGTTCGGTATGGCGCGCAGTGAGATAATCGTGCCCTTGTTTGCGGGGTCTTCCCCTCTTCTGGCAGCACACGCGCTTGGCATCCGACAAAGAACTATCCGACTTCCTGAAGAGCGTGGAAAAGCGCGCTTTCAAGCGCGCACTCTATGCGGTGCGCGACGAGGATGCCGCACTCGACATCGTGCAGGACACGATGATCCGGCTCTCGGAGAAGTACGCTGATCGCCCCGCCGCCGAGTTGCCGCTGCTGTTCCAGCGCATCCTGTCGAACGCGACGATGGACTGGTTCCGGCGCCAGAAGGTGCGCAACGCGGTCGTCAGGAACTTCTCGGATTTCGAAGCGGCCGGCGGCGACGGCGATTTCGACATCCTGGAGACCCTGGAAGCCCTCGGCGGCCCGCTCGCTTCCGAAAGTGCCCAGGATTCGGTGTCGCGGGCGCAGATCCTGCTCGCGATCGAAGCGGCGGTGGCGCAACTGCCCGGGCGTCAACGAGAAGCCTTCCTGCTGCGTTATTGGGAGGAACTTGATGTCGCCGAGACCGCCGCAGCGATGGGCTGTTCGGAGGGAAGTGTCAAGACGCATTGCTCGCGCGCGGTGCACGCTTTGTCCACGGCCCTGAAGACAAAGGGGATTTCACCATGAACCAGAACCACCTCCGCTCCGCATTCGGCACGCCGCCGCAAGCCGCCCTCGACGCCGTCCAGGCACGTTTCGCGCTGCGCGTAACCGCGAAACTCACTGAGCGCTCGGCCGATCTGGGCCCCGATCTGACCGAGCGCCTGCGTTTCGCCCGCGAGAAGGCGCTGGAGCGGGCCCGCGCGGTGCGCACCGCCGAGACCGCGAGCCCGGTCGGCGTGAGCCGCAACGGTGCCGCCGTGCTCGGCCAGTGGGGCTCGGGTTGGTGGCTGAAGGCGGCGTCGGTGCTGCCGGTGTTCGCGCTCGCGGCGGGGTTGTTCCTGATCCAGCGCTGGCAGGACAACACCCAAATCTCGACCGCGGCCGAAGTCGACGCCGCGCTGCTGGCCGACGACCTGCCACCGCGCGCTTACAGCGACGCCGGTTTCGCCGAGTTCCTCAAGACGCCGGGCGAGTGAGCGCGGCCGCCGCGATGCCCCGCGTGAACCTTGCGCTGCCCGCCCGCCGGTTGCGCCTGCTGGTGATGACGCTCGCGTCCGCCGCCTGCATTCTCGGCTTGCTCGCCACGTTGCCGGCGCATGCCCAAGAGCCCGGCGCGAGCAAGCCCGTGCCGCGCGCTGCCGAACAGGGCGCACGCTGGAGCGAACTGAAGCCGGGCCAGCAAGCCGCGCTGAAGCCGCTCGAGAGCGAGTGGTCGGGCATCGACGTGCGCAGCAAGCGCAAGTGGCTCGAGTTGTCGGCCGGATTTCCGAAGCTGACGTCGACCGAGCGGGCCCGCGTACAGGAGCGCATGTCCGAGTGGACCCGGCTTACGCCGAAGGAGCGCGGCGAGGCCCGCATGCATTTTCAGAACGCGAAGCAGGTACCCGCACAGGACCGCCAAGCGCGCTGGGAGGCCTACGAGGCGCTCTCGCCCGAACAGAAGCAACAACTCGCGGCGCGCGCCGCGCCAGCGAGCGACCCGGCGCGCAAGGGCAGCGGCCCGGGCGCACGCAACGACGGCAAATCCGACAAGCTCGACAAGGGCGCGCGCGACTCAGCCCCGCAGGCCAAGTCCAACATCGTGCCGAACCCGGCCTTCGCGTCGCCGCCAAAGGCCGTCGCGCCGACGGTCGTGCAGGCGCGCCCCGGCGCGACCACGACGCTGATCACGAAGCGACCGACGCCGCCGCGCCACCAGCAGACCGGCATGCCGAAGATCGCGGCGACACCGGAGTTCGTCAACAAGGCGACTCTGCTGCCGCAGCGCGGCCCGCAAGGTGCGGCGACGCGCTCGGCCGCGGCACCGGAGGTTGCGTCGGCCCCCGTGCGCCAATGACGGAGCGGGCCGCCGGCGGCGCGAACAACACGCTCACAGCGCCCAGTCTGAAGCGGCGCATGGCGTCGTTTGTCTACGAAGGGCTGCTGCTGTTCGGCATCGGATTGATCCCGGGCGCGATCGGCGCACTCTTCGTCGCCCTCACCGGCCACCAGCATCCCTTGCAGAGTGATACCGCGCTGCGCGTCATCACGCTGGCAATCTACGCGGTCTACTTCACCTGGTTCTGGTCGGTGCGCGGGCAGACACTGCCGATGCAGACTTGGCACATCAAGGTTGTCACCGCGCAGGGCGGCCCGCTGAGCCAGCCGCGCGCGCTGCTGCGCTTCGTCGCGGCCTGCGCCTGGTTCGCGCCGGCGGCGCTGATC
>JANXVK010000310.1 GCA_025351675.1 Rhizobacter sp. | reverse complement strand
CGCTACAACTTCGTCTGGTACCGCCCGGCCGACGAGGCCGGCGAGTTGCACACGCTGATGACCGACGCCGACGGCGTCCACCACGCCGGCGGCATCGCGCCGAACAAGGTTTCGTGGCGCGAGATCGCCCGGGTGCGCGAGGCGGCGCGCTCGCTGCTCGCGCCGCAGTGGGCCGAGGTCATCGAAAAGACCGGACAGCCGTTTTTGCAGCCGATCCACGATTTGATGTCGGAGCGCCTCGCATTCGACCGCGTGGCGCTGATGGGCGACGCCGCGTTCGTGGCGCGACCGCATGTCGGCATGGGCGTCACCAAGGCCGGCGACGACGCGCTGGCGCTGGCGCGTGCGCTCGGCGCGCATGGCAGCGCGCCGGCCGCACTCGCGGCCTACCAGGCCGAGCGCCTCGCGCCCGGCCGCGCGATCGTCGAGCGCGCGCGGCGCCTTGGCGCCTACATGCAGGCCACCGCGACGCCAGGCCTCGTGGTGCGCGACACGCTCGCGGTGCTGCACGACACCGCCGTCGACCTCGCCGCTGCGCCCTGAACCCTCATCACTTGTCCCCAAGCCCGCCCACACCCACGACCGGAGACCTCGCCATGACCGAACGCGCCACCCTCAACCGCCGCCGTCTGCTGACCGCCGGCGCCGCCGCCGCGGCCAGCCCGATGCTCTTCAACATCGCCCGGGCGCAGGGAAGCGGGCCGATCAAGATCGGCTTCCCCACGCCGCTGACCGGCGCGTTCTCGGCCGAGGCGCAAGACCAGGTGCGCGCCGCCGAACTCGCGGTCAAGGAGTTCAACGCCGCCGGAGGCTACAAGGGCCGCATGGTCGAGCTGCTGGTGCGCGACGACAAGTTGAACCCCGGCGAGGCCGCGACGCGCACGCTCGAGCTGATCGAGAAGGACAAGGTCGATTTCGTCGTCGGCTCGCTCTCGGCGGCGACCCAGCTCTCGATCAACGCGGTCTGCCGCGACCGCAAGGTGCTGTTCAACTCGATCAGCCAATCCGACGCGATCAACGAGGCGAAGGACTGGAGCCTGTTCACCTTCCACGAGGCGCTGAACCCGCACCTCACCGCCGGTGCGGTGGCGCGCTACGCGTTCCCCAAGTTCGGCAAGAAGGTCGTCTACCTGACCGCCGACTACGCCTACGGCCACGAGATGGTGCGCGGCTTCCAGCGCGCTGGCCAGGCGCTCGGCATGCAGACGCTCGCCGACATCCGCCACCCGATCGGCGCGGCCGACTACTCGGCCTTCCTGCCGCGCATCCAGGCGCTCAAGCCCGATGTGCTGGTGCTCTGCAACTTCGGCCGCGACCTTGTCAACTCGGCCAAGCAGGCGACCGATTTCGGCCTCAAGCAGACCACCAAGATCATCACGCCGGTGCTGCTCTACACCTCGCGGCTCGCGGGCGGCGCCGAGGCCTTCGAGGGCATCCTGGGCGGCACGTCGTACTACTGGGGCATGGAAGACAAGATCCCCGCCGCCAAGGCCTTCAACGACGCCTTCCGCAAGGCCAACGGCGGCGCGGTGCCGAGCGACTACGGCGCGCTCGGCTATGCCGGCATCAAGAGCGTGCTGCAGGCGGTGAAGAACGCCGACGCGGTCGACTCGACGCGTGTCAGCATCGCGCTGCGCCAGCTCAAGTACAACTTCTACAAGGGCGAGCAGTTCTACCGCAAGTGCGATCACCAGTCGGTGCAGTCGGTGGTGATCGTCGAGTCGAAGTCGAAGGCGATGAAGGACAAGTACGACGTCTTCAACGTGCTCTCGATCGAGGCCGCCGATGAGAAGAATCTGCGCAGCTGCGACGAGTTGGGCCACAAGGTGACGACGTGACCGGCGAATCGACAGGCACGGGCACAGGCGCCGTTCCGGCCGGGCGGCGCTGGCGATGACCGAGATCACGCCTCAGCTGCTCGCGGTGCAGCTGGTCGCAGGCATCGCGCTTGGTGCCGTCTATGCGCTGCTCGCGATCGGCCTCTCGCTGATCTTCGGCATGCTGACGGTCGTGAATTTCGCCCACGGCGCGTTCTTCATGGTCGGCGCCTTTCTGGGCGTCTACTTTCTCGGCGTCACCGGCAGCTTCTGGTTCAGCCTGCTGCTGGTGCCGCTCGCGACGGCCCTGATCGGCCTCGTGACCGAACGCTTTCTGGTGCGCCCGCTTTACGGCCGCGGCATCGACTATCCGCTGCTGCTGACCTTCGGCCTGAGCTACGTGCTGGTCGACGCGATGCGGTTCGCGTTCGGTATCGAGGGCGTGGTCTCGAGCACGCCGGCCGCGCTGCGCGGCGCGACCGACCTCGGCTTCGGCTTCTTCCCGACCTACCGCCTGTTCCTGATCCTGGCGACCGCGGTGGTGATCGGCGCGCTTTGGCTGTTCATCGAGAAGACGCGCTACGGCCTGATCATCCGGGCCGGCGCGCGCGACCCCGAGATCGTGCGCGTGCTCGGCATCGACGTCGGCCGGGTCTGGCTGCTGGTGTTCTGCATCGGCACCGGCATCGCCGGGCTCGCCGGCGCCCTGGCCGCGCCGACGCGTGCGGTGAACCCCGAAATGGGCATCGCGGTGCTGGCCGAATCGTTCGTCGTCACGGTCGTCGGCGGCATGGGCTCGCTGCCCGGCGCGGTGGTGGCCGGGCTGCTGGTGGGCATCGTCTTCAGCCTGACCTCGCTGTTCGCGCCCGAGTACGCCGAGCTGTCGATCTTCGTGCTGATGGCGGTGGTGCTGCTGGTGCGGCCGCAGGGCTTCTTCGGCAAAGCCGGGTTGATGGGATGAGCGCCACCGGTTCGCTCGCGTCCTTGCTCGCGTTCGTCGCCCGCCATCGCGTGGCGGCGGTGATCGCGTTCCTGATGGTGATGCCACTCCTGCTGCCTTACGAGGCGCTGGCGGTCAACATCCTGATCTTCGGCTTGTACGCGGTCGGATTCAACCTGCTGTTCGGCTACACCGGGTTGCTGTCGTTCGGCCACGCCTCGTTCCTGGGCATCGGCAGTTACCTCGCGGGCATCGCCATCGTG
>JANXVK010000307.1 GCA_025351675.1 Rhizobacter sp. | reverse complement strand
GTCACCGTGGCGCCGACGACCATCAACTGCGCCGCGCTGCCGATCGCACCCGGCGCGACGACCCTGCGCAGCGTCACCGGCACCGTGACACCCACCACCGCGACGGTCCGCGCGCTGCAGACCTACACCAGTGGGTTGACGGTCGAGGCCGCTTGGGCGCCGGTCGACGCGAGCTTCGGCGCGTTCGGGTTCTCGTTGCCGATCGGCGCGCCGGTGAAGCTGGCTTGGGTCGCCAACCCGGCAACGCTGGCTTTCGTGCCCGACGCGGCGGCGGCGGCGAAGTACAGCATCGAAGCCGCGTCGAACGGTACGCCCAAGTCGCAAACCATCAACGCCAGCGCGACCGTTGCGCCACTCGTGTTCACGTTCCCGTGAATACTGCGGCGCGCTGGCGGGCGAACCTCGTTCAGCGCGGGCGCGCAGCCTTGAAGACGCTCAAGTGAGCGTCGATCCGGCGTCGCGGACTGACGGCTGCGTGTCCTCAAAGTCCACGGCGTCGACCCGCGTTGCGGGGGACTGCCGGCTGGGCGCCGCGAGCAGCCACGCCATGACTGCGCGCCACGGCGCCCTCGGCAACGCCACCCTCGGCGCCGCGAAATCCCGTGCTCCCAGCGTCCGCGTCGGTTTCATATGGGAAATTATTCCCACTTTTTATCGAGTCGTGTGTAGGACAGTGCTGATTCGTTTGTGACGGAGGGCACAGCTGAACGACGCGCGACGCAAGGTCCACACATTGTCACAAATGCGTTGAGTCACGCGCTCCCGGGCGCGTCTTGCCCACCGGCCGACAGCCCGCAAACACAGCACCGGTGCGGCTTTGGCGCGAGTCGTCCGGTCCGGCGCCGATCTGGCACGAGGGTGCGTTTGCCGTGGCATCCACCCACCGTCAACACGGAGCGCTGCCATGAGCTCCCCCGCCGAGCTCGATACGCTGATGACGAGCGACGCGGTCGTGCTGATTTGCCTCATCACGGTGTTCTGCTCCCGCCGGACCATCCGACGGGTAGCAAATTACGTGAGGCAACGGGTCAGCACGAGTAGCAGTTTTGATGCGGCAATGCGACAGGACACGCAGCTTGACGCTCTCCAGGCCGCTGACCGTCTGCCGATCCTCGCGTCTCTGCTCGCCGTTCAATCCCTGTCGCGGTCATGCGACGCAAACCGATCGTAATGGCGGTGCTCCCACTCACGACGCTCCCATTCCCGCCGTTGCCGCTCGGCATGCCGCCAGCCCCGCTCACGCTCAAAGTCAGGCCGGTACGTCGGCCGCCAACGACGCTCATAGACGACCTCCCGTGGCCACACATAGACCGGACGGGGTTGAACGTACTCGGGCTCGGCGCGGACATAGGCGGGCGGCTGGACCAGGACAGGCAGCCCTGGAAGGCCGATCGAGATCTGGACGTCTGGGCGCGCCTGCGCGACCGATGCGGCGCCGAAGGCTGCGGCGGCAAGAACGGCGGCGGCGATGAATCTTGAAGAGAGGGAGTGCTTCATGATGAGGTCTCCTTGAGTGGCAATGAATTCATCTTGCGCGCCCACCCATGAACGCCAACTGAACGGAGGCAAGATCGTTCAGGCCGCCCGCAGCATGATGTCAATCTTGGCTCCGCCGAGCTCCGAGCGAGACAGGTTCAACTCACCGTTGTGGCTGGCCACCAGTTCGTTGACGACCGCCAGGCCGACCCCGTGACCGGGCACCTTCTCGTCGCCGCGCACGTGCAGTTGCAGGATCGATTGCGTGTCGCTGAAGCCCGGACCGTCGTCGTCGACCGTGACGTGCAGCCGGTTCCCCTCGCGCCTCACGCTGACCGCCACGCGCTGCTTCGCCCACTTGGCAGCGTTGTCCATTACGTTGCCGAGCATCTCGAAGGCATCACCTTCATCGATCCGCCAAGCGAGCTCAGGCGGGACGATGTCGACGGAAATATTCAAGGCCCGGTCGGCATACACCTTGACCAACGAATCGCGAACCCGGTGCACGATACCGGCGAGCGGCAGATGAGGCGCAAATCGTGAGGAACCGCCAGCCGCCGCCTTTGCCAGCTGGTGCTGGACGATGTCGTCCATCCGGGCTACCTGCCGACTCACCGCCTCGGGTAACAGTGCCGGCTCACCCAGCGCATTGCGCAGCACCGCCAGTGGCGTCTTGAGGCTGTGGGCAAGAAAGCTCAACGCCTCACGGTAACGGGTCTGGCGCAAGCGTTCCTGGGTAATCAACGTATTTAGGTTGCTCGTCAGCGCTGTGATCTCGGTCGGGTAGTGACCTTCGATCTCGGGCTGATCACCGAGCTCGATGCCGCGGACCTCGCGCGCGACGCGCCTCAGCGGCGCCAAGCCCCATTCGAGCAGCAGTGTCTGCGACACCAGCAGCAGTGCGGCGGCGCCCCCAAGCCACGTCCACAAAGTGCGCTCAAAGACGCCGACCTCTCGATTGAACTCGGCCTTGTCTTCGACCACCGAAAGCACCAGCGGGGCCGCTTGCACGCGCCCCGCCCAGTTAACGGCATAGCCGGTCACCAGATACTCGCGCCCACCGGAACTGACGATCTCAGAGCGCCACTCGCCGACCGCGACGCTGCGCAGGAACGGCGGGCTGACGCCCAGCGTCGACGGCGACTGCCATTCCTCGCGTCGCGCCACGTTGACGATGTTCGCGTACAGCCCCGACCCGGGGAGGGACAGACGCGGCTCGGGGAAGGACGGAGGAATGACCAGTGCGCCACGCCCGTCCAAATCGGCGCCTGCCAACAGCAGATACACCGTGCCCTGCAGCTGGGCGAAGCGAGCTGTGCGCACACTGTCTTCATGAGCCCGTTGCACGGCCCAGCCCGCCCCCGCCACGAAGGCAACCAACACCGCCGTGGCGCCCAGCACCAAGCGTGCGCGGATCGAGCCGGGCCACCTCATCCGAGGGTGAACCGGTAGCCTCGACCCCGCAAGGTCTCGATCGGCGCCAGCGTGCCGTGCGGGTCGAGCTTGCGGCGTAACCGGCCGATCAGCACTTCGAGCACGTTGCTCTCCCGATCTTCGTCGTGGGGATACAGGTAGTCGGATAGCTCCTGCTTGCTGACGACGCGAGCGCGTTCACGCACCAGGAACTCGAGCAGGCGGTATTCAAAAGTCGTCAGCTCGATTGCCTTGCCCCCGACGCGCGCGCCCTGCGCCGAGAAGTCGATCGCTATCGGCCCGAGCGTGAGCACGTCGGACGTGGCCTTCAGCGCGCGCCTCAGCAAGGCCTTGATGCGCGCATGCAGCTCGGGGTATTCGAAGGGCTTGACAAGATAGTCGTCCGCGCCCGCTTCCAGCCCCACGACTTTGTCTTGCCAGCCGCCGCGCGCGGTGAGGATCAGGATGGGGAGGGTCCGTCCGTCCGCTCTCAGACCCTTGACGACGTCCAGGCCGCCGAGTCTGGGCAACCCCAGATCGACGATCGCGAGATCGACCGGATACTCGCGCGCCTGGAACAAGCCGTCTTCGCCGTCCGCGGCTTGATCGACGCGGTAGCCATCGGCCGCCAACCGGCGCGCCAACCCGAGGCGCAGCGCCGCATCGTCCTCGACCAGCAACAGCCGCATGCCGACCGCCTCCCGGTCAGCCCACGACCCGCCCGCTGGCGGCGTCGATCAGGATCACCCGTACGTCGCCTTGAGCCGTCAGGACTTTGACACGCCACAAGGGGCGCTTGTCGGCCTCGGTCCGTTCGATCGACAGCACGCGACCGGCGGCGACGCGTTGTGCTGCCGCTGCTGCCTCGTCGCGGCCGATGTCAGCCCAAGCTGGCGCGGCCAGGGCGATCAAAAGGGCACACAGAAAAGATTTGATGACGTGCACATCCATAAGGCCAGGGGGGAAAAGCCGAAGGTTGCTCGAGCGGGCCACTATCGTCCCACAAGATCTACCGACACGCGCACCGGGACGAAGCGTCCAGGCTTCTCGTGCATCAGGGTCGTGTACTGCTGGCCGTGGTATTCGTACGTGACCTGATAGCCCACGAGGCGTGACCGGACGTCATCGACATCGCGGCAAGTCGTGACCTCACGCGACATCGGCACAGGCTGCTGCCACGGATCGCGGTTCGCGAGGTTGTTGCCGGTGAATGCGCCCACGACCGCGCCAACCGCCGTGGCCGCTTCACGACCGTGGCCGCCGCCGACTTGGTTGCCGATCAGTCCTCCGACAATGCCGCCGAGGACGGCGCCGCCGTAGTCGCGACCACCGTTGCGGCGAGGCTCGCTGACCCATTGACTGCTGCATTGCTGTCGCGGAACGCTCACGTTCTCGTATTGCGGCTCGACGCTGCTGACGCGGGCGTTGTCGAGATAAGTCTGCGCGTGAGCCGCGACGGCCGTGGCGGCGAGCAAGGGGATGAGTGCGAGGCGCTTCATGCAAGACTCCGTGGGTTGGGAATGAATGCATCTTGCAGCCGGCTTCATGAACCCAAGCTGAACGGAACGGTGTCCGAATCTCAATTCATCGCGTGTTCGCTGCGACGATACGTCGGAAGCCCGCGCACGTGCGCGCGTCAATGGGGCGCGCACCCCTTCTGCATCGCGCTCACCGTGCCGGTGCCTTTCGGCACACGATGTGATTTTGACGAGGACCGGGAAACATTCCCCGGAGCCCAGGTACGACGCACCGCACGAATGCACCGACCTCTTCGCGCTCCACCACCGCGTTAGCGGTTTAGTTCAACGTTCGAGACGAGCGGTGGACCAAAGGCTGCGAAGCCGGCTTTGGGACATCCGCTCGATGACGGGTTAGCCACGCGCCGCGTCTCAGGGCGCAACGACTTGCACCATGACCCGCACTCTGAGCCGCAACCGCTGATCCATTGCGCCCCTTGCGAACGCTTCGTACGTGAACTCGTCGTCTCCCACGTAGCCAGGTTCGGGCGTGTACCTGACTTGGGGTGCGGCGAACTCGGCCGACCCATGCGATGGCTTGGACGTGATCGAGCCCGAATCCGCCGGATTGGCGCGCCCCACTGGAACGCCATAGTTCGCAACGCTGCACGTGGTCCCGGTGTTGACGACGTACATGCGTGCGACAGCGCCTTGCGGCGAGGTTGCCCCTTGGAAAGGCTCGATGCGGCATGCCGCTGCCTGTGCTGGCACTGGCGCAACCGATGTGCAGAGGAAGGCTGCGATCAGCAAGGAGCCGCTGGTCGTTCGCATGTATTCTTTCGGACGCCGAACAAACGGCGCTGTTCTGACGCCGCGAAGATGCTGATCGAAAGCCACGTGGGTGGACGGCGTCAGACAAGCTTCGTTGAACTGAACCGCCGGTGTGGCGGTGGAGAGTGCAGTGTAAGTTTCAGCGGCCGGTGTCAGCAATTTTGATATTCGACTTTTGGGGCTTGCGGGCCAGCTCCGCCTTCAGCGCTCTATGCCTGCAACGTCGACATGTCGAC
>JANXVK010000299.1 GCA_025351675.1 Rhizobacter sp. | reverse complement strand
ACGAAACGCGAACGCGGCGTGATCTACGGCCCGCGCATCCTCGTGCTGTGCCCGACCCGCGAACTCGCGATGCAGGTCGCCAAGGCCGCGACGATCTACGGCCGTTTCGTGCCGGGCCTGCGCGTCGCCACCGTCGTGGGCGGCGTGCCCTACCCGGCGCAGATCGCTGCGCTGCGCGGCCCGCTCGACATCCTGATCTCGACCCCGGGCCGCCTGCTCGACCACCTCCAGACCGGCAAGGCCGTGCTCGAGAACGTCGACATGCTGGTGCTCGACGAAGCCGACCGCATGCTCGACATGGGCTTCATCGACGACATCAACACGATCTCTGACGCAATCCCTGCGACCCGCCAGACCGTGATGTTCAGCGCCACCTTCGCCGGCCATGTGGGCCGCCTCGCCCAGAACCTGCTGCGCGACCCGAAGCGCATCGACGTGTCTTCGCACACCGATACGCACGAGAACATCGAGCAGCGCCTGCTGTGGGCCGACAACGTCAACCACAAGAACGCGTTGCTCGACCACATCCTGACCCAGAAGGACATGGAGCAGGCGCTGGTGTTCACGAGCACGCAGCGCGATGCCGACTGGCTCGCCGACCGCCTCGCCGACATGGGTCACCACGTCGCATCACTGCACGGCGGACACCCGCAAGGGCGCCGAAATCGCGTGCTGCAAGGCCTGCGCAACCAGCAGTTGAAGATCCTGATCGCGACCGACGTGGCCGCGCGCGGCATCGACGTGCCGACCATCAGCCACGTGATCAACTACGGTCTGCCGATGAAGGCCGAGGACTACGTGCACCGCATCGGCCGCACCGGCCGCGCGGGCCGCAACGGCCTGGCGATCACGCTGGGCGAGCGCATGGACGTCGGCATGATCCGCCGCATCCAGCAGTTCACGACGCAGAGCATTCCGGTCAAGACCATCGAAGGCCTGGAGCCGAAGAGCCCCGAGCCGAAGATGTTCGCGGCGCGTCCCGAAGGCGCCGGCCGCTTCGGCAACAAGCCGTTCGGCAAGCCGAGCTATGGCAAGAAGCCGTTCGAGCACCGTGGCCAGGGTTTCGCGCCGCGTGGCGGTGAAGGTTTTGCACCGCGTGGCGAGGGCTTTGCACCGCGCGGCGGTGAGGGCTTCGCGCCGCGCGATCGCGCCCCGTTCGATCGCAATGCCGCGCCGCGCTTCGAGCCGCGTGCGCCACACGGCGATGCACCGCGCAGCAGCCCGTTCGACCGTGGCACGGCCACCGGCCGGGTCGATCACAAGCCGGCCGGCTTCGCACCGCGCAAGCCGCCGGGCGCGCCGGCAGGCAAGGGCGGGTTCAAGGGCGCACGCCCGCGTCCGACCGGCTTCACGCGCTGAGCCCGGTCCTCAAAGATCGGCGCAACGAAAAGGCCCGCATCGCGCGGGCCTTTTTTCATGGTCGATCGGGACCCGAAATCAGCGCCGCTTCACGACCACGCTGACCGTCATCCCGAGGTAGTCGCCCGGCTCGCCATACCAGCTGCCGGCGATCGGCGCGGCCTGTGACGGGTCGCGTGCGACGCCGACGCGGATCAGTTGATTGCCACCGAGCAGGTTGTTGGTCGGGTCGAACGGCACCCAGCCGGCGCCCGGCAGATACGCCTGGAGCCACGCGTGCGTCGAACCGGCGCCCACCGTGCCTGAATCCTTGCCGCCGTCGAGCGCGGGGTCGTACAGATAGCCCGAGACGAAGCGCGTTGCGATGCCCAGACGCCGCGCCGCCTCCATCATCAGCAACGCGAAGTCGCGGCACGAGCCGCTGTTGAGCTTCAGCGTGGCTTGGGGGGTCTGCGTGCCTTCTTCATCGCGATCGGCATAGCGGAAATTGACGCGGATGAATTCGTTCATCCTCACGAGCAGATCGCGCGTGCCGGTCAGCCCGTCGGTGCGGATGAACTGGCGCGCCCATGCGGTCAGGTGACCGCCCGGGTCGTCATGGTGCGGGCGCAGGTAGTTCTCGAGGTCGAAACGCTCGTCGAGGCTGTACGCGAACGGGAACACCTCGGCGCTGGGTGCCAGCGGCAGCTCGAGGTTGAGCGTTTGCGCATGCTCGATCGCGAAGCTGCAGACGATCTCCAATTCGGTCGCCGGCACCAGCGGCTGCACCAGCGCGACCGAGTTGGAGTGCGGGTCCTGGATCATCCGCACCATCGCCTCGGGGCTGACTTTCAGGTCGGTCGCGAGCACCCGCAGGTCGTGGCTGTCGCGCGGGCGAAACATCACCCGGTGCTCGCCGAAAGTCACCGGGTTGTGGTAGCGATAGACCGTCGTGTGGACGATCTCGTAGCGAACCGACAACGGGTTCAATCTGAATGATGGTCAGACGCCGAGCAACTCGACCTCGAACATCAGCGTCGCATTCGGCGGGATCACGCCGCCGGCGCCGCGCGCTCCGTAGCCGAGCTGCGGCGGGATCACGAGCGTGCGCGTGCCGCCCACCTGCATGCCCTGCACGCCTTCATCCCAGCCCTTGATGACCTGGCCGCCACCGAGGCCGAACCCGAACGGGTCGTTGCGGTCCTTGCTCGAATCGAACTTCGCGCCCTTGACGGCGTCGTTGTAGAGCCAGCCGGTGTAGTGGACCGACACGGCGCGTCCGGCGACGGCGGTCTTGCCGGAACCTGCGGTGGTGTCTTCGTATTGAAGGCCTGAAGAGGTGCTTTGCATGAGG
>JANXVK010000294.1 GCA_025351675.1 Rhizobacter sp. | reverse complement strand
CCGTTGTTGCCGCCGAAGCCGGTTTCGTTGCGGAAGAACAGCAGCATCATCGCGAAGGTCATCGCCTGCGTGATGATCGAGAAGTAAACGCCCTTGATGCGCGAGCGGAACGCGAAGAAGCCGAACACGAAGGCGAGCAGGCCGGGCACGAGCACGACGAGCAACAGCGTCGCGACGAACGAATCGCTCAGCGCCCAGGTCCACGGCAGCTCCTTCCAGTTCAGGAACACCATGAAGTCGGGCAGGTCGCTCTGATAGTTGCCGTCGCGGCCGATCTGGCGCATCAGGTACATGCCCATCACGTAGCCGCCCAGCGCGAAGAACGCGCCGTGGCCGAGCGACAGGATGCCGGTGTAGCCCCAGATCAGGTCCATCGCGAGAGCAGCGATCGCGTAGCACATGATCTTCGCGACCAGCTGCACCGCGTACTCGGAGAGGTGGAACGCGCTGCCCTGTGGCACCGCGAGGTTCAGGATCGGCACCCCCACCGCGACGACGACGATCGCTGCGAGCACGCCGCTCCACGCCTTGCCGGTCAACAGCCCGCGCGACGGCTCGGCGATGGGGATGGAAGACGACAACACAGCACTCATGCTTCGGCACTCCGACCCTTCATCGCGAAGATTCCCTGCGGCCGCTTCTGGATGAAGATCACGATGAAGACGAGCACCATGATCTTCGCGAGCACCGCACCCTGCCAGCCCTCCAACAGCTTGTTCAGCACGCCGAGGCCCATCGCCGCGTAGACCGTGCCGGCGAGCTGGCCGACACCGCCGAGCACGACGACCATGAACGAGTCGACGATGTAGCCCTGCCCCAGATCGGGCCCGACATTGCCGACCTGCGACAGCGCACAGCCCGCGAGGCCCGCCAGCCCTGAGCCGAGCGCGAACGCACAGGTGTCGATGCGCGCAGTGTTGACGCCCATGCAGGCGGCCATCCTGCGGTTCTGAGTGACGCCGCGTACGAACAACCCGAGCCGCGTGCGCGCGATCAGCGCCGAGACGCCGGCCAGCACCAGCACCGCGAACGCGATGATCGCGATGCGGTTGAAGGGCAAGGTCAGGTTGCTCATCGCCTGGACGCCGCCCGAGAGCCAAGCCGGGTTCTCGACCGGCACGTTTTGCGCACCGAACAGGCTGCGCACGCCCTGCTGCAGCACCAAGCTGATGCCCCACGTCGCCAGCAGCGTTTCGAGCGGGCGGCCGTAGAGGAAGCGGATCACCGTGCGTTCCATCACCGCACCGACCAGCGCCGCGGCGAGGAACGAGGCGGGGATCGCGAGCAGCACGTAGTAGTCGAACAGCCCCGGCAACCAGGTCTTGAAGGTGTTCTGCATCACGTAGGTCGCGTACGCGCCGATCATCATCAGCTCGCCATGCGCCATGTTGATGACGCCCATCAGGCCGTAGGTGATCGCCAAGCCCAGCGCCACCAGCAACAGGATCGAGCCGAGGCTGACGCCGGTGAAGATCACGCCCAGGCGCTCGCCCCACGCCAGGCGCCCCTCGATCTGGTCGAGCGAACCGATCATCGCGCCCTTCACGGCGGCGTCGGTCTCGACCTTCTGGCGGTCGAGCAGCAGGGTCTTGGTGGCGGGTGTGCCGGTCAGGCCGAGCGACTTTGCCGCCTCGAGGCGCTTCGCCACATCGGCGCTGCCGAGCAGCATCGCTGCGCGCAACGCGGCGAGCGCGGCCTTGATGGCCGGCACCTGCTCGGCCGCCCAGGCTTTCTCGACGATCGGCAGCTTGGCCTCGTCGGGCTCGCTCGCGAGCGTCTTGACCGCGTCGGCGCGCACGCTGGCGTCGGTCGAGAACAGCTTGATCGATGCCAGAGCGGCATCGAGCTCGCTGCGCATCTGGTTGTTGTTGATGACGTCCTCGGCCGCCTCGGGCACGGCCACTTCGGCGCCGCTGACCGGGTCATGGCCCTTGTCGTCTTTCATCACGAACACGGCGCTGTCGGTGAACTTGACCGCGTCGTCCGAGATCGCCTGGATCAGCGCGACCGTCTTCTCGTCGGCGCCCTGCAAGACCGCGTTCAGTGCAGCGATGCGCGGCTCGGCCTCGCCGGCGACGAGCGCGCGCGCCTGCTGCGCGGTGAGTGCCGCCGCCGGGCCGGCAAACAACCCGGCGGTCAGCACGAAACTCAACAGCAGCAGCAGCAGGCGCGTCATCACTTGGCCCTTACTTTTTGGCCGCGACCACGGTCTTCTCGGGCTCGTCCTTCTTGCTCTTGTTCTCGGGGATGTACGGGCTCCACGGCTGGGCCTTGACCGGGCCCGGCGTCTTCCACACCACGTTGAACTGGCCGTCGGCCTTGATCTCGCCGATGAACACCGACTTGTGCAGATGGTGGTTCTTCTCGTCCATCATCGAGGTGATGCCGCTCGGTGCCTTGAAGGTCTGGCCGGCCATCGCCGCGATCACTTTGTCAGTGTCGGTGCTGCCGGCCTTCTTGACCGCCTGCGCCCACATCATGATGCCGATGTAGGTGGCTTCCATCGGGTCGTTGGTCAGCGGCTTGTCCTTGTGGCCCGGCAGGTTTTTGGCCTTGGCGTAGTCGCTCCACTGCTTGATGAACGCGGTGTTGGCCGGGTTCTTGATCGACATGAAGTAGTTCCACGCCGCGAGGTGGCCGACCAGCGGCTTGGTGTCGACGCCGCGCAGCTCTTCTTCACCGACCGAGAAGGCGACCACAGGAACGTCCTTGGCTTTGAGGCCGGCGTTGCCGAGTTCTTTGTAGAACGGCACGTTCGAGTCGCCGTTGATGGTCGAGACCACCGCGGTCTTGCCGCCGGCCGAGAACTTCTTGATGTCGGCGACGATGGTCTGGTAGTCAGCGTGGCCGAACGGGGTGTACTTTTCGTCGATGTCGGTGTCTTTTACGCCCTTGGATTTCAGGTAGGCGCGCAGAATCTTGTTGGTGGTGCGGGGGTAGACATAGTCGGTGCCCAGCAGCACCCAGCGCTTGGCGCCGCCGCCGGCTTTGCTCATCAGATAGTCCACTGCGGGAATCGCTTGCTGGTTGGGCGCCGCGCCGGTGTAGAACACATTCTTGGACAGCTCTTCACCCTCGTACTGCACGGGGTAGAACAACAGGCCGTTCATTTCTTCCACGACAGGCAACACCGACTTGCGCGACACCGAGGTCCAGCAACCGAAGATAACAGCGACCTTGTCTTG
>JANXVK010000277.1 GCA_025351675.1 Rhizobacter sp. | reverse complement strand
GCTTCCAGGACGAGACGGCTCTGCTCGGCCACGAGATCGCGCGCGCCGCCGTGCCGCATCTGCACGTCGGCGTGCTCTCCGGGCCGAGCTTCGCGATCGAGGTCGCGCGCGGGCAACCGACCGCGCTGGTCGCGGCCAGCTTCGACGCGGCGCTGTGCGAAGAGGCGGTCGATGCGCTGCACAGCGACAACCTGCGCATCTATACGTCAGACGATCCGGTCGGTGTCGAGGTCGGCGGCGCGGTCAAGAACGTGCTCGCGATCGCCACCGGCATTGCCGACGGTATGCAACTGGGGTTGAACGCGCGCGCCGCGCTGATCACGCGCGGCTTGGCCGAGATGACACGGCTGGGCGTGGCGCTCGGCGCGCGTCCGGAAACCTTCATGGGCCTGTCGGGCCTCGGCGATCTGGTGCTCACCGCCACCGGCGACCTGTCGCGCAACCGCACCGTCGGCCGCCGGCTCGCCGAGGGGCTGCCGCTGGCGCGCATCCTCGCCGAACTCGGCCATGTTGCCGAGGGCGTGCCGACCGCACCGACGGTGCTGCAGCGCGCCGCCGCTCTTGGCGTCGAGATGCCGATCGCCGCGGCCGTCGCGGCGGTGCTCGATGGCCGCACGACGCCCGCACAGGCCCTCGAACAACTCATGGGCCGCGGCGCGCGGCCCGAAACCTGATCCTTCCCTCGAAGACCCTCCATGCAACGCCGCAGCTTCCTGCAGACCTCGATCGCCGGCGCCACCGCCTTGTCGCTGCCCGCCTTCGCGCAGACCTGGCCGGCCCGGCCGATCAAGCTGGTCGTGCCGTTCCCGCCCGGCAGCTCGCCCGACATCATCGCGCGCCTCGTCGCCGAGCCGCTCGGCCACGCGCTCGGGCAGACGGTGATCGTCGACAACAAGCCCGGCGCCGGTGGCAATGTCGGTACCGGCACGGTCGCGAAGGCCGAGCCCGACGGCTACACCTTCCTGTTCACGATCCAGGGCCCGCTCGTCACGGCGCCGCTGCTGAGCAAGAACCTTTCTTACGACCCGGCACGCGATCTCGCACCGGTGACGCTGGTGGCGACCTCGCCGAACGTGCTCGTCGTCGACCCGAAACTGGGCGCCAACACGCTCGCCGACTTCGTGCGCATCGCGAAGGACAAGCAGGGCGCGCTGAACTACGGCAGCGTCGGCAACGGCAGCGCTTCGCACCTCGCGATGGAGCTGTTCAAGACGCGCGCCGGGCTCGATATCTTGCATGTGCCGTACCAGGGCTTCCCGCAGATCGTCAACGCGATCCTGGCGGGTCAGGTGCAGGCCGGCTTCATGGTGCCGGGCATCGCGATCGGCAACATCCGCGCCGGCAAGCTGAAGGCCCTCGGGGTGACAACGCTGGGGCGCTCGGGCTCGCTGCCGGAGTTTCCGAGCTTCGTCGAGCAGGGCTATGCCGGCTTCGAGGCGATCTCGTGGCAGGCCGTGCTCGCGCCGGCGGGCACGCCGAAGGCGATCGTCGACCGCGTCGCGACCGAACTGATCCGCATCATCAAGAGCGACGACGTGCGCGGCAGGATGCTGGGCCAGTTCTTCAGCGCCGCCGGCACCGCGCCCGAGGCGCTGGCCGGTTTGATGAAGAGCGAACGCGAGCGCTGGGCGAAGGTGATCAAGGCCGCGGGCGTACAACCCGAATAGTCCCGCTCGCAGCGGCAACTCGGCCGGCGCCGGGCCGCTCCCAAGCGGCCGAGCACCCGCTTGGCGGGTGGCGGCGTACCCGCCACCGGGTGCACCATCAAACGCCGCCGGCGTAGCCGTTCTGGCGCCAAGCCTCGAACACCGCGACCGCGACGGCGTTGCTCAGGTTCAGGCTGCGCTGGCCTTCGCGCAGTGGCAGGCGCACGCGTTGTGCCGTGTCGAAGGTGTCGCGCACCTCGGGCGGCAGGCCGGCGGTTTCGGAGCCGAACACGAGCCAGTCGCCCGCCTTCCACGCGACCTCGGCGAACGGCCGGCTGCCGCGGGTCGTGAACGCGAACATTCGCGTGCGATCAGGCTGCATCGTGCCCAGGAAGGCGGACCACGACGCGTGCGTGCGCACTGGCGCGTACTCGTGATAGTCCAGGCCGGCGCGCTTCAGTTGCCGATCGTCCATCGAGAAGCCGAGCGGCTCGATCAGGTGCAGCGCGCAGCCGGTGTTGGCGGCCAGGCGGATCACATTGCCGGTGTTCGGCGGGATCTCGGGCTGCACCAGGATGATGTTGAACATCGCGGGATTGTCACGGCTGGGCCGCGTGGCGCGGCGTGCGCGCGACGACCCACACGTTCACCTCGCGCGCGCCGGCCTGCAGCAGGGTGCGCGTGGCTTCGGCCGCGGTCGCGCCGGTCGTCATCACATCGTCGACCAGCGTGACGCTGCTGCCCTGCAGTTCGGCGCGCCGCTTCGGCTCGACCGCGAACGCCGCACGGACGTTGCCGGCGCGCTGGTCGGGAGGAAAGGCGAGTTGGTGCGGGGTGTCTTTGACGCGCAGCAACAGCGTTGCGTCGGTGGGGCAGTGCAGCGCGGCGCCGAGGCGCTTCGTCAGCTCCCACGCCTGGTTGTAGCCGCGCTCGCGCAGGCGGGCGTCGCTGAGCGGAATCGGCACGAGCAGCGCCGGCGCCGGTGCGTCGCCGCGCGCGACCAACATGCGCTCGCCCAGTGCCGGCACCAGATCGAGTGCGTCGTGGAATTTGAAGTGCGTGATCAGCCCGTCCCACGGGTGGTCGTAGTCGACCGCGGCGAGCGTGCGCGCGTACGGCGGTGGATCCGTCAGGCACGCGCCGCAGACATCCACACCCCCGGGCACCTGCAGTGCACAGCGCCGGCAGCGCGGCACAGGAACCGCGAAACGCTGCACGCAGTCACCGCAGATCCGCTGCGCGCCCCAGCCGCGGCACACGGCGCACAGGCTGGGCACGCGCGCGGCTTGGAGGAGTCGGGTGAACAGCACGGCTCAATATACTGGGCCCCAATGCCTGTATCGCCCGTTTCGCCCGACCCGACCCACGCCCGCCGCCTCGACCCGACCGCGGTGCGCGCGGCGCTGCGCCGCCTCGCGCGGGCGCCCGAGGTGCCGTGGCTGCACGGCGAGATCGCGCGACGCATGGGCGAGAAGCTCGACCTGATCCTGCTGCAGCCCGAGCGCGTGATCGACTGGTGGAGCGCGCTCGGCGCCGGTGCCGGGCTGCTCGAAGCGGCCTACCCGAAGGCGCAGCAGTTGCGTGTCGAGCCCGATGCGGTCTGGGCCGAACGCAGCCGCGCTCAAGCCCAGCGGCCGTGGTGGACCGCGGCGCGCTGGACCGGCGGCGATGTGGCGGTCGCGACCGAGGCCGACGAGATTCAGCCAGGCGCCGGCCTCGTCTGGGCCAACATGATGCTGCACGCGGTCGTCGACCCGGTCGCACTGATCGAGCGCTGGCACGGGCTGTTGCGGGTCGACGGTTTCGTGATGTTCTCGTGCCTCGGCCCCGGCACCTTGCGCGAGCTGCGCACGCTCTACGCGCGGCTCGGCTGGCCCGCGCCAACGCCCGGCTTCGTCGATATGCACGATCTCGGCGACATGCTGGTGCAGGCCGGGTTCGCCGACCCGGTGATGGATCAGGAAACGTTGACGTTGCGCTGGCCGAATCCGCAAGCTTTGCTGGCCGAACTGCGCGGGCTCGGGGGCAATACCGCGCCCGAGCGCGAAGCCGGCCTGCGCACGCCGCGCTGGCGCACGACGCTGGAGCGCGAGCTTCAGGCCCTCGCAGCGCCGGACGGCTCCATCGGCCTGAGCTTCGAGGTCGCCTACGGCCACGCGTTCAAAGCCGCCCCACGGCTGCGGCCCGGGGAGGCGACGACCGTCTCGCTCGACGACATGCGCGCGATGGTGCGTTCCAGCCACGCCCGGGGCAAGGCCAGGTAGCCTCTGCGCTAAACTCTCGCCGTTGGGCGCGGCCCGTTGCGGTCACGTCGTGCGCGCGGCGTGACGCGGCCAGCGCAGTCCAGATCCATCGTCGGGCCGACACAAGCATTTCAAGGCAGATCAGCAGTAAAGAACGTGCGCGGGATGTCAGCAACCATTTCTCACCCTCCGATCGCCCTCGCGGCGACAAGCCGCTCGCTGCGCTTTGGCGCCGAAGCGGGCGCGGGTGAGCACTCGGTGCAGTGGCTGATGAAGCGCAACTGCTCGACCACGCCGCGCCAGATGATGGGCTTCTATGCCTCGCTGTGCGGCGTGTCGCTGCTCATCGGGTTGTTCTTCTGGCTGCAGGGCGCGACGCTCGTGATGCCGTTCGCGTGGCTCGAGATCGTCGCCGTCGGCGTGGCACTGCTGATCTATTCGCGCCACGCCACCGACAGCGAGCGCATTGGGTTGCAGCCCGGCCGGCTGACGGTCGAACATGTGTCGGGCCGCCACGTCGAGCGCGCCGAGTTCTCGCCGGCCTGGGTTCGCATCGAGCCGCAGCACGGCGATCTCTCGTTGATCGAACTCTCGGGCCAAGGCCAGCAGATCTCGGTGGGCCGCTTCGTGCGCCCCGAACTGCGCCGCCAGCTGGCCGAAGAATTGCGTTGGGCGCTGCGGCGCTGGCAATGGGCGCCGGCCGCAGGCTCTGAGATCGAATCTCCAGACAAATCCGAAAACTGAAGTGGCAACCATGAAGACGATGAAAGCACTGTGGCACAGGGCTGGCCAGGTTGGCGTGACGCTGGGGGCGCTGTGCGCGACCCGACTGGCGATGGCGGTCAACGACCTGCCGGGCGGCCCGGCCGTCAACCAGCTCGACCTGCACCCGCCGGTCACCGAGATCGCTGCCGATCAGCGCTGGCTGCACTACTTCATGCTCTGGGTCTGCACGATCATCTTCCTCGGCGTGTTCGGGGTGATGTTCTATTCGATCTTCAAGCACCGCAAATCGAAGGGCGCCAAGCCGGCGAACTTCCATGAGAGCACCACGGTCGAAATCATCTGGACGATCGTGCCGTTCATCATCGTGATTCTGATGGCGCTGCCGGCGACCAAGGTCGTCGTCGCGATGAAGGACACCAGCGCCGCCGATGTGACCATCAAGGCCACCGGGATGCAGTGGAAATGGGGCTACGACTACCTCAACGGCGAAGGTCAGGGCATCGGCTTCGTCTCGACGCTCGACGCCGCCCAGCGCGAAGCTTCCAACTCCGGCAAGCCTGCACCGGTCGACGACTACCTGCTGAAGGTCGACAACGCGCTGGTCGTGCCGGTCGACAAGAAGATTCGCATCATCACGACCTCCAATGACGTGATCCACGCGTTCGCGATCAATTCTTTCGGCATCAAGCAAGACGCGATACCGGGTTTCGTGCGCGACACTTGGTTTCGCGCGACGAAGATCGGCGACTACCACGGCCAGTGCCAAGAGCTCTGCGGCAAGGAGCACGCCTACATGCCGATCCACGTCAAGGTGGTTTCGGCGGCTGACTACACCCAGTGGGTCGACGGCAAGAAGAAGGAAATGGCGGCGCTGGCCGACGACCCGAACAAGGTCTGGACCTTGCCCGACATGATGGCGCGCGGCGAGAAGGTCTACGCCGCGAATTGCGCGGCCTGTCACCTCGCCACCGGCAAGGGCGGTGGCCCGATCAAGGCGCTCGACGGCGATTCGGTCGTGGTCGACACTGACCACGCGAAGCAGATCAAGGTGCTGCTGAACGGCCAGAACAACGGCGCGATGCCGGCCTGGAAGCAGCTCAGCGACACCGAGCTCGCAGCGGTCGCGACCTATACCAAGAACAGCTGGTCGAACAAGACCGGGCAGATCGTGCAGCCGTCCGAAGTGGCGGCGGTGCGCGCCGGCAAGGAACTGGCGCCGGCCGCTGCCGGTGCCGCCCCGGCCGCAGCGCCCGCAACCCCTGCAGCCGCGACGACCTCGGGCCTGCCGGTCAGCGTGCTGTTCGCCAGCGGCACGAGCGAGCTCGATGCCGACGGGGCCAAGGCCGTCGCCAGCGCCGTCGAACGGTTGAACGCCACGCCAGACGCGAAAATCGCGCTGTCAGGCTTCGTCGATTCGAGCGGCAATGCCGCCAAGAACGCCGAGTTGGCGAAGGAGCGCGCGCTGAATGTGCGTGCCGCGCTCGAGAAGGGCGGCATCGCCGCCGCCCGCATCGAGATGAAAAAGCCGGCGCAGGTCCAGGCCGGCAGCGCCGACCAGAGCCAGGCCCGCCGCGTCGACATCCGCGTGGCCGGCTGAGCCGCCGCGCGAGACACCGCAGAATTCAGGAGTTCCCATGAGCGCAGTCATTCACCCGCACGGCGGCCACGCCCACGACGATCACAGCCACGACCACGGCGCGCCGCGCGGCTGGCGCCGCTGGTTGTACGCGACGAACCACAAGGACATCGGCACGATGTACCTGTTGTTCTCGTTCACCATGCTGATGATCGGCGGCGCGCTCGCGATGTTGATCCGCGCCGAGCTGTTCCAGCCGGGGCTGCAGTTCGTGAACCCGCAGATGTTCAACCAGCTCACCACGATGCACGGGCTGATCATGGTGTTCGGCGCGATCATGCCGGCCTTCGTCGGCTTCGCGAACTGGATGATCCCGCTGCAGATCGGCGCGGCCGACATGGCCTTCGCGCGCATGAACAACTTCAGCTTCTGGTTGCTGATTCCGGCTGCGTTGATGCTGGTCGGTTCGTTCTTCATGCCGGGTGGTGCGCCATCGACCGGTTGGACGCTCTATGCACCGCTGACCTTGCAGATGGGCCCTTCCATGGATGCCGGCATCTTTGCGATGCACATCATGGGTGCCAGCTCGATCATGGGATCGATCAACATCATCGTCACTATTCTCAACATGCGCGCGCCCGGCATGACCCTGATGAAAATGCCGAT
>JANXVK010000274.1 GCA_025351675.1 Rhizobacter sp. | reverse complement strand
CGCTACACGCTGGAGCGCGTGGTGCGCGGGCTGGACACGATCTCGGTCACCGGCAACATCCTGCGCGACTACCTGACCGACCTGTTCCCGATCATGGAGCTCGGCACCAGCGCGAAGATGCTGTCGATCGTGCCGCTGATGGCCGGCGGCGGGATGTACGAGACGGGCGCCGGCGGCTCGGCGCCGAAGCACGTGCAGCAACTGGTCGAAGAGAATCATCTGCGCTGGGACTCGCTCGGCGAGTTCCTGGCGCTGGCCGTGTCGCTCGAAGACCTGGGGCTCAAGACCGGCAACCCGCAGGCCAAAATCCTCGCGAAGACGCTCGACGCCGCGACCGGCAAGCTGCTCGACAACAACAAGAATCCGTCGCCGAAAACCGGCCAGCTCGACAACCGCGGCAGCCAGTTCTACCTCGCGATGTACTGGGCGCAGGAGCTGGCGGCGCAGACCGACGACACCAAAATGCAGGCGCAGTTCGCGCCGCTGGCGAAGGCGCTGGCAGCGGGCGAAGAGAAGATCGTCGCGGAACTCGCGGCCGTGCAAGGCAAGCCGGCCGACATCGGCGGCTACTACCTCGTCGACGCCGCAAAGTGCGCGGCGGTGATGCGCCCGAGCGCGACCTTCAACGCCGCGCTGGCGTCGGCAAAGGGTTGACGCGGCGAGACCGCAGCGCGAACGCTGCGGTCTTGTCTGCCGTCAGGCGCTGGCGATGTTCGCCTGCGTGAACGGCATCTTGCGCAGCCGCTTGGACGTCGCCGCGAACACCGCATTCGCGATAGCCGGCCCGATCAGCGCGGTCGCCGGTTCGCCGATGCCACCGGGCTTCTCGGTGCTCGGCACCAGCGTGATGTCGATCACCGGCGCCTCGTTCATGCGCAGGATCTGGTACTGGTGAAAGTTGGTCTGCTGCACGCGGCCGGCGACGAGGTTGATCTCGCCGTAGAGCGCCGCCGTCAGGCCGAACGCGACGCTCGACTGCAGCTGCGCCTCGACCGTGTCGGGGTTCACCATGCGACCCAGATCGGCCACGACCCACACCTTGTGCACGACCGGCACGCCGTCCTTCATCGAGATCTCGGCGACCTGCGCCATGTAGGTGTCGTAGCCTTCCATCATCGCCATGCCGCGGAAGCGGCCGGCCGGCGCCGGCGTGCCCCAGCCCGATTTCTCGGCGGCCGTCTTCAGCACGTTGGCCATGCGCGGCTGCGCGCCGAGCAGCGACATGCGGTACGCGTACGGCTCCTTTCCAGCCGCCGACGCGAGTTCGTCGATGAAACTCTCGTTCGCGAAGGCGTTCATGTTGTGGCTGACCGCGCGCCAGTAGCCGACGCGCATGCCGGCGTCGTGGATCACCATGTCGTGGCTGGTGTTCGGCACGCCGTAGAGCGGCACCGCGGCCTCGGCCATGAAGGCGTCGAGCGTGTCCTTCGGCAACCCGAAGGCACGCTGCGTGACCGACTGCGAGGTCACGCGGAAGGTCATCGCCACCAGCTTGCCGTCGGCGTCGAGCCCGGCCGCGAGCTGGTTCAGCGCCATCGGGCGGTAGAAGTCGTGGGTGGTGTCGTCTTCACGCGTCCACAGCAGCTTGACCGGCTTGCCGACCGCCTTCGAGATCTGCGCGGCCTGCACGATGAAGTCGAGCTCCAGGCGCCTGCCGAAGCCGCCGCCGAGGAAGGTCGTCTGCAGCGTGATGTCTTCCGGCTTGATGCCGAGCGCCGCCGCTGTGGCACCTTCAGCGCCCTGCTGGAACTGCGTCGGCCCGATCAGCAGGCACTTGCCGTTCGCGACATGCGCGGTGAAGTTCATCGGCTCGAGCGCCGCATGGGCGACCAGCGGCAGCGTGTACTCGGCGCGCACGATCTTCGTGGCGTTCTTCATCACGCCGGCGGCGTCGCCGTTCGCCTTGATGAGGATCGGCTTGCCGCTGGCCGAGGCTGCGCGGATGCTGTCCTGCATGCCCTTGTCGTTGAGCGCCGCGCCCGCCCCTTCGTCCCACTCGACGACCAGCGCCTCGCGCGCCTTCTTCGCATGCCAGTACGTGTCGGCGACGACGGCGACGCCATCGGGGATCTGCACCACGTCGATGACGCCCGGCATCGCCTTCGCCTTCACGGCGTCGAAGCTTTTCACCGTGCCGCCGATCACCGGGCACTGTTCGAGCGACGCGTAGACCATGCCCGGCAGCTTCACGTCGATACCGAAGGTGGCGGTGCCGTTGACCTTGGCAGGCGTGTCGAGCCGCTTGGTGCGCTTGCCGACGATCGTGAAATCCTTCGGGTCCTTCAACGCGACTTTTTCGGGCACCGGCAAGGCCGATGCAGCCGCGGCAAGCGAACCGTACGTCGCCTTCTTGCCGCCGGCGCCGATCACCATGCCGTTCTCGGCGCGCAAGGTCGAACGATCGACCTTCCACTTGTCGGCAGCCGCCGAGATCAGCATCTCGCGCACTTGCGCGCCGGCGATGCGCAGCTTCTCCCAGCCGTCGCGCACCGAGGTCGAGCCGCCGGTGATCTGCGCGCCGAGCAGCGCGTTGACATACACCTTGCCGGGCGGCGCGATCGCGACCTTGATGTTGCGGATGTCGACGTTCAACTCTTCGGCGATCAGCATCGGCATCGAGGTGTAAACGCCCTGCCCCATCTCGGAGCGCGCCGAGAGCAGCGTGATCGTGTTGTCGTCAGCGATGTGGACCCAAGCGTTTGGCGTGTGCAGCGTGCCGGCGGCCTGCGCCTCTCTGACGAGGCTCGGCAGCGCGATGCCGAGCATCAGGCCGCCGCTGGCGACAGCCGAGGTTTGCAGAAACGAGCGGCGCGAAAGGCCCGACGAGACCGCGGCGATTTCAGACTTGTTGATGGTGTTCATGGTGGCTCCCTTCAGGCTTTGCGCATTTCGGTGGCGGCTGTCTTGATCGCCGCCTTGATGCGCCCGTAGGTGCCGCAGCGGCAGATGTTGCCGCTCATGGCTTCCTCGATCTGCTGATCGCTCGGGTTCTTGTTCGACTTCAGCAGCGCCGCCGCGCTCATCAGCTGGCCTGACTGGCAGTAGCCGCATTGCGGCACGTCGTGCGCGATCCAGGCTTTCTGCAGCGGGTGCGTGTTGTTGGGCGACAGGCTCTCGATCGTCGAGACCTTCTTGCCAGCCGCCGCCGACACCGGCGTCGAGCACGAGCGGACCGGCACGCCGTCGAGGTGCACGGTGCAGGCGCCGCAGAGCGCCATGCCGCAACCGAACTTGGTGCCGGTCAGGCCGATCTCGTCGCGGATCACCCACAGCAAAGGCGTGTCGGCCTCGGCCTTCACGTCCACGGTCTTGCCATTCACGTTGAAGCGGATCGTCATCGAAGTCTCCTGGTTTGTCGTCGTTGTTCTGCGCTGGTGCGCCCGCCTTTCGATGCTAGCCGTGCATGCCCATTCAGGCAGAGGGGAATTTCGTTGTCCCGTTTCGGAACGACTGGCCGAACGGTCTATTCCGGAATCAACCGCCAAGTGCCGTTCGTCAACTGCATCAACTCGCGCCCGCGCCTGTCGAAGCCCGAGTGATCGGCCGCCGACATGTTGTAGACACCCTGCGTGCCGACCAGATCCTTCGTCGCTTCGAGGGCATCGCGCAGCGCGACGCGGAAGGCCTCGGTGCCGGGCTGGCCCTTCTTCAGTGCCTCGGGCACCGCGCGCTGCAGCAGCAGGCCGGCGTCGAACACGTTGGCGCCGAAGGTCGCCGGCTTCGTGCCGTAGAGCTTTTCGTACGCGCCGATGTAGTCGAGCGCGACCTTCTTCGACGGGTTGCCGTCGGGAATCTCGCCGAGCACCAGCATCAGGCTCGCGGCCATCACCGCGCCGTCGACCGCCTTGCCGCCGAGGCGCACGAAGTCGGGCGTGGCGGCGCCGTGGGTCTGGTAGATCTGGCCCTTGTAGCCACGTTCGACCAGCGTCGTGTGCGGCAGCACCGTCGGGCCGCCGGCGGCGCCGATCAGCACCGCGTCGGGATTCGCCGCGGCGATCTTCGTGGCCTGGCCGATGACGCTCTGGTCGGTGCGCTGGAAACGCTCGTTCACGATCAGCTTGATGCCGGCCTTCTCGATCATCGGCACGAACACGCCGACCCACGACTCGCCGTAGGCGTCGCCGAAGCCGATGAAGCCGACTGTTTTGACGCCCTTCTTGACCATGTGCGCGACCAACGCCTCGCAGATCAGGCTGTCGTTCTGCGTCGTCTTGAAGACCCACTTCTTCTGATCGTCCATCGGCAGCACGACCGCGGTCGTGCCGACCGGCGCCAGCATCGGCGTCTTCGCCTCGGAGATGAACTGCAGCGCGGCCATCGAGTTCGGCGAGCCCGACGGCCCGATGATCGCGTCGACTTTCTGCTCAACCAGCAGCTTCTTCAGCAAGGTGACGGTCTGAGTCGTGTCGGAGGCGTCGTCGAGGATCGTGTACTCGACATCGAGGTTGCCGATCTTCTTCGGCAGCAGCGCCGCGCTGTTCTTCTGCGGGATGCCGACCGCGGCGGTCGGGCCGGTGGCCGAGGCGATCACGCCGATCTTCAGTTGCGCGTGTACGGCGCTTGCCGTCATGGCGGCGAGCGCGAGTGTCGCGAATCGGGCGAACGAGAGCAGTGGCATCGAGAGATCTCCGAAGATGGATGGCGAAGGATAGCGGCACACTCCCCTGCCGCCAGCCCGAAACCGCCACCGAATGCCCAGCAAGCCCCATGCCGTCTCCCGCCTGCGCGCCGTCCGCCTGGCGCGCAGTGCCAAACCCTTTCTCGCCCGAGGCGGGTTCAAGCGCGAGCGGTGTGCCGGCTGCCGGCTCGTCCCCAGCCACTGCCTGTGTGCGTTGCGCCCGTCGGTGCCGACACGCGCGGGCGTATGCCTGCTGATGGCCGACATCGAAGCGCTCAAGCCGAGCAACACCGGCTGGTTGATTGCCGATGTGGTGGCCGACACCTATGCGTTCGCCTGGGCGCGCACCGAAACCGACCCCGCGCTGCTGGCGCTGCTGCGTGACCCGCGGTGGCAGCCGTACGTGGTGTTCCCGGGCGAGTACGCAGCGCCCGGGCGCGTCGTGCACACCGTGCTACCGACCGACCCCTCCGGCAGCGAGACAGGCAGGCGCCCGCTGTTCATTCTGCTGGACGGTACCTGGGCCGAGGCCCGCAAGATGTTCGGGCGCAGCCCCTGCCTGGCCCACCTGCCGGTGCTCAGCCTGCAGCCCGAGCAGATATCGCAGTACAAGCTGCGCCGCTCGCGCCGCGACGATCACTTCTGCACCAGCGAGGTCGCGGCGCTGTGTCTGAGCCTGGCGGGCGAACCCGTTGCCGGGCAAACGCTGGCGGCCTGGCTTGACGTGTTCACCCACCACTATCTGCAGGCCAAGAACCAGTTGCCGATCGCGTTGGACGGTGCGGCTCACCAGCGACTGCGTCAGCTGTCTGCACCGCTGCCACCGGGCGCTGCGCCGCCGGCGTGACAGGCCCGCGCGCAGACCGTCGCGGCGAGCTGACCCGAGACAGCCGCCAAAGGCTCCAGCCTCTCAGCGTGCCCCGAAGTTCGCGTTCTCGAACAGATCCTTGAACTCGCGCGGCTGCGAACGCCAATACTGCGGCGGCACGACCACCTTGGCACCGAGCTTCGCGGCAGCGTGCCACGGCCAGCGCGGGTCGTAGAGCATCGCGCGGGCAAGCGAGACAGCATCGGCCTCGTGGTTCGCGATGATTGCCTCGGCCTGCTCGGGCTCGGTGATCAGCCCGACCGCGATCGTCGGCAATCCGACCTCGGCCTTGATGCGCTGCGCATACGGCACCTGGTAGCCCGGCCCGAGCTTGATCGCCTGCTGCGGCGAGACGCCGCCGGTCGAGACGTGGATCGCCGCGCAGCCGCGTTCCTTCAGCGCCTTCGACAAGACGACGCTGCCGTCGGCATCCCAGCCACCGGGCACCCAATCGGTCGCGGAGATGCGCACCCAGACCGGCTTGTCGGCCGGGAAGGCGTCACGCACCGCATCGAATATTTCGAGCGGGAAGCGCATGCGGTGCGCGAGGCTGCCGCCGTACTCGTCGCTGCGCTTGTTCGCGATCGGCGACAGGAACTGGTGCAGCAGGTAGCCGTGCGCCATGTGGATCTCGATGCCGTCGAGGCCG